>DATEQW010000136.1:0-6951 GCA_035272245.1 Candidatus Sulfotelmatobacter sp.
GAGCGGATTCTGAAGATCACGGTCGCCGCTGTAGCGCTCGTCCGCCAGCCACCTGCCTTCAGGGCCCCAGTAGATGTCCTCTTCGGGCTCCCAGACGTCCTCGCGCCCGCCGCCAAAACCGAACGTCTTAAAGCCCATCGATTCGAGGGCGACGTTGCCTGCGAGAATCATGAGGTCGGCCCAGGAGATTTTCCGCCCATACTTCTGCTTGATCGGCCACAGCAGCCGGCGCGCCTTGTCGAGGTTCACGTTGTCCGGCCAGCTATTGAGTGGCGCGAAGCGCTGCTGACCGGCTCCGGCCCCGCCGCGGCCGTCGCCGATGCGGTACGTACCCGCGCTGTGCCACGCCATACGAATGAAAAGTGGCCCATAGTGGCCAAAGTCGGCCGGCCACCAATCCTGCGAGTCCGTCATCAAGGCATGAAGGTCCTTGACCACGGCATGCAGGTCGAGACTCTTGAATTCTTCCGCGTAGTTGAACCCCTTGTCCATAGGATCGGACAGGGGGGAGTGCTGGTGCAGGATTTTCAGGTTCAGCTGATTCGGCCACCAGTCTGCATTCGTCGCGACCGTATGTCTGCGAGCGCCGCCCATTACCGGGCACTTGGATTCGGTTGACATGTTTTGCTCCTGCTTGGCGAGTTCTTTTTCCATGAGTTCATCCTCCTTCGTACTAGCCCAAAAAGACTGCGATGAAATACAAAACCATCATGGCTTTCTCATTCGCGCAATCGCCGGCCACGCTTTGCCGACGCGCACCATTCATCGGGTATCCACGCGCCTGCGACACTTAACGGGAAGCGTGCCGCGGAGCGCACTTCGTGCAGAGTCCCCGGAAAATGAGTTCGCATTCGCGAAGCATCCGCTTACCGAGAGAGCGCGAGGCAGGCCTGGGCACGTCGTACCACTCGATGTCCTCAACATTGCCGCAGCGGTCGCAGATGAAGTGGTGATGCCGCATGCCTTTCGCATCGAATCGCGCGGCGCGGCCCTCGACGGCCACTTCACGTACCAAACCCGCCTGCACCAGGTCCCGCAGATTGTTATAAGTCGTGGCCCTTGAAGACCGCGGATCCACGCGATTCACGGCTTCGAAGATTTCCGCAGCCGTGGGATGACTGTTGTGTTCCATCAAGAATGCCATCACGGCATAGCGCTGCGGAGTGCACCGCAACCCGCTGCCGTCGAAGGACCGTTTAATCGCCTTGGCGTCCATCAAACATTTAGACTATGTCTAATGTGAGATTTAGTCAAGACTTATGCTTTTGGTTGCTGCTGCGAGCAGAAAACTGGCGGATGCGGTATTGAGTATCACCTGTAGCCATGTTGGGTTCCTCCTGCGCGAAGCCTAGACCCCTACCTGCCAAAGGTCTAATATATCGTCGCTATGGGACCCATAGGGAAAAGAAAGCAAAACTCCCTGGCGACCGAGCTGAAACATGGAACTCCATCAATTGCGCTACTTTTGTGCGGTCGCGCACAACGGTAACTTCACGCGCGCCGCCAAAGCCGAGAATGTGGCGCAACCCTCACTATCACAACAGATTCTGAAGCTTGAAGCTGAACTCGGTGCCAGGCTTTTCGATCGTTTCCCGCGCTCTGCAAGATTAACTCCATTTGGAAGGACGTACCTCTTCAGGGCGGAGGCCATCCTCAGACAGGTCGGCGAGGCAAGAACCGAAATTGAGGAGATGGCGGGTGCGGAAAAAGGAAGAGTAGTCATTGGAGCGATTCCGACCATCGCGCCGTATTTTCTGCCGCCAGTGCTTACAGGTTTCACGCGCCAACATCCGACCATAGCTGTCAGCGTTATGGAAGAAACCACTCCCATTCTGCTGGAGCGCTTGCACGATGGGCGGATTGATCTCGCCTTACTTGCGCTGCCCGTACTAGGAGAAGAGTTGATTTGTGAGGATCTTTTCCGCGAACCGTTCTTTGTCGTTGTACCACCGAAACATCATTTGGCATCAAGAAAGATGATTGATTTGCAAGAGATTAGAACTGATCCTTTTTTGCTTCTAAAAGAAGGCCACTGTTTTCGTGAGAATGTGATCATGGCTTGCCGCGAGTCAAAGCTGCAGCCAAACCTAGTCTTTGAAAGTGGTCAGTTTGCAACGATTCTTGCGATGGTATCTGCAGGGATGGGAGTTTCAGTAGTCCCGGCCATGGCCGTCGCGAATCGGCAGAGGTGCAAGTTCCTACGGATCAGCGATCAACGGGTAAGTAGAAGAGTGGGTTTGGCGCAGCTGAAACACCATTTTGCGACTGTGGCGCACCGAGCGCTGGTGGAGCACCTGAGGCATAGCGCCCGTGAACGCTGCATGTACCGGTCTTCGAGAACATCACAAATTCCCTTGGTTTCGGCTCGCTGCACAGACCAGAAGGCGACCCAATAGCATCAAATCTCGGCAGAAAATCCCAAACCGTGGACGACGTTCCTAGTGACGATGGGATGATTAAATACTTGGGTCTCTGGGGGCTGGCCACAAACGACGTTCGAGGAGACCGGAGCGCGGCCGTCACTTAGCCGCTCTGCGCTTCCACCAACGGGACTTCGAGCCCATCGTGGTTAGTTCAGTATCAACTCATGCTGACTAGGTTCCGAAGAGCAAGCGTTCGAGGATGGGACCGAGAGCCAAGGCTGGAAGGTAGGGGAAGCCGCAGCCGGGTTTTGGGCGGAGCGTCGGCAAGCCGCAAGTAATCGCTGAGCCCGTGCTCAAAAGCAGAAACCGGTCCGCCCCTGCCAGATCCGCGGTTTGCGGATTGCGCGGCTGGATCTGGCTCCGAAGAACATTGAATTGGAATTGGCGAAATGAACTGAATCCTCGCCAAGCGCAAAGTGGTTACTCCTCCTCAGGCGCTGTACAATAGCGTTCTCAGAACTCCGATAACAGAAACCCATACAAGAACAGGTGGCGCAATGCCCGAATCCATTGATTGGCCGCGCACGCATCCGCCGCGCCGTCGTCGTTTACTTCTCCTAATCGCCGCCCTCGTCGCCATCATCTTCGGCGGCCGAACGGCGTTGTCATACTACATGGACGTGCTGTGGTTCGGATCGCTCGGCTACGGCAGCGTGTTCTGGAAAACGCTGGATCTTCAATGGTGGATCTTCGCGGCTTTTGCAGCGGCTACATTTGTCCTTCTGTACGGATCATTCCTGTCCCTGAAGCGTGCGCATCTGCCCGATTTGCCCGCCGATCACACGATTTTCATTGGCGGACAACCGTTAAGGCTGCCGGTTGAGCGCGTCCTGCGCATCATCGCGCTGTTGGCTTCGCTCGTCATCGCTGCCGCAAGCGGTGCTGGCATGGCGGCGGAGTGGTCGACGCTGGCGCTGTTCTGGTACGCACCCCGAGTCGCTGGTCAAGTGGTGGACCCGATCTTTGGCAAGCCGCTGAACTTTTTTCTCTTCGCCCTGCCCGCGTGGCAGCTCATCACCGGATGGCTGCTTACGCTAGCCTGTATTACCTGCGTACTCGCACTTTTTTTCATCCTCATCACGGGCGGAGCTAGTGCGCTCGACCGAGGTCGCACCGGGGGCATCCGATTGTCGTGGCGAGGATTTTCTATCACCTTTGCGTTCCTGTTGGTGATCCTTGCGATGCGTGCGTATCTCGGTCGCTTCGAGCGATTGTTCGATGATCATACGATCTTCGGGGGTGTCACCTACACCGACGCACACGTCACCCTCACAGGAATGCTCATTGTCTGCGCGGCGCTGGTTCTCGGCGCGGTGATCGCAGCCGCCAATGCGGTGTTGAAGCGACGCGGACGGTGGCTTGCTGCGGCGATCCTTCCGGCCACGGTGTGCTACATCGCCGTTCAGATGGTCGGGTGGTACAACAGCACCTTTATTGTCAAACCAAATGAACTGGTCCGCGAGCAGCCGTATATTAGCCACAATATCGAGCTGACGCGGCAGGCCTACGGATTGAACCGAGTCTCACAGCGCGAGTTTCCCGCAGAGACGACGGTGGAGGCGGCCGAACCATCGAACAACCAGGCTACGCTTCAGAACATCCGCCTGTGGGACTGGCACGCACTTCAGGACACGCTGCGCCAGATTCAGGAAATTCGCACGTACTACGATTTCCCCGACATCGACATTGATCGCTATGAAATCGATGGCACCACTCGCCAGGTGATGCTGGCGACGCGCGAGCTGAACGTCGACAAGCTCCCGGAGAGCAGCCGCAACTGGATTAACGAAAAGCTTATTTACACCCACGGCTACGGCATCACCATGAACCCGGTCAATGGCTTTACGACGGAAGGACTGCCCACGCTGATTCTGAGCAACATGCCGGTCCAGAGCACGGTGCGGGGTCTAACCGTAACCCGCCCGGAGGTCTATTTTGGTGAGTTGACGAATACCGACGTCTACGTCAAGACGCGGCAGAAGGAATTCAACTACCCGCAAGGCCAGAACAACAACCTAACGTCCTACGAGGGCGACGGTGGCATCGTGCTCGGCGGTTTCCTGCGTCGCATTGTCATCGCGCTCGACCGCGGTGACATTGCCAAGCTGCCGTTCAGCGATGACGTCAACAAGGATAGCCGGTTGCTGATGCGGCGCAACCTGCGCGATCGCGTCACGACTTTAGCGCCGTTCCTGAGCTATGATCCCGACCCTTACATCGTGCTCGGCGACGATGGACGCCTATCGTGGATCATGGATGCATTCACGATTTCAGACAGCTATCCCTACTCAAGTCATTTCCATGTCGCGGGCGAACCCATTAACTACATGCGGAACAGCGTTAAGGTGGTCATCGACGCTTACGATGGTACGACAACGTTTTACGTGTTTGATCCGGAGGATCCGATCATCGCGGCCTATCGTCGCATCTTTCCGAGTCTCTTCAAGGATGCGGCCATGATGCCTCCAGGGTTACGCAAGCACATGCGCTACCCTGAAATGTTGCTCAAGCTCCAGGCGGAAGTCTACGGTCTCTATCACATGACGGATCCGGAAGTTTTCTATAACCGCGAGGACCTGTGGACCGTGGCTAGCGAAGTTGGCATGAGCGCGGGGGGCGAGCAAGCGACACAGATGATGGAGCCGAATTTCGTACTGATGAAATTGCCGGGTGAAACTGGAGTTGAGTTTGTCGAGATTCTACCCTTCACCCCAGCCAACCGGAATAATCTGATTGGCTGGATTGCCGGGCGCAGTGACGGCGCGCAATACGGCACGTCCGTGGTCTATAACTTTCCCAAAACCAAGTTGGTCGACGGCCCGCTGCAAATCGAGGCGCGAATCGATCAGAACGCGCAGCTTTCCGGACAATTAACGCTGTGGAACCAGCAAGGCTCGCACGTGCGCCGCGGAGCCCTGCTGGTGATTCCGTGCGGACGTGCGCTGTTGTATGCGGAGCCGATTTACCTGCAGGCCGAGCGCAGCCCCATGCCGGAGTTGCGTCTGGTGGTGCTCGCGCTGCAAGATCGGCTGGCGTATGGACCGACCTTCGAGTCGGCGATGGCCGCCCTTTTTGGAGGAGCGTCGTCGTCGGTGAGCGCCGCGGCAGCGCCCGCGGAACCGGCGGGACACGCACCGGCATCCGCCGCATCTGCCCAGCCAGCTGCAGATGTGAACGCACTCATCGCCGAAGCCGCCAAAGACCTTGCCGACTACCAGCGTCTGACGGCGGAAGGCAAGCTCGGCGAGGCCGGGCAGAAGCTGGAAGAATTGAAGCGCGTACTCGACAGGCTGAGCACGCGTAAAAAATAATCTCGATGCGGTGCTGCGCTCTTGGTTCCCCGGTGTCGCGGCGAACCGGTCGGCGAGTGAGGAGGATGTTTTCCTGACGACTTGCGAGCAAGCGGCAGTCTTAGAAGTAGCGGGTTCTTCCGCAGATACACACTACAACCGAATAGCTCGTCATCCGCACGCGATCGGCATGCACCAATGGAGCTTGCGACTTCCCACATCGAGACTTCTGGATCGTGAAAGGTTGCCGGCCCGGGATGTGAGTGTAATCGCCTGTTTACATCAGATATGTTCTAGAATTGCGTCCGAGGTTGCGCCGTGTTCGATACAATCAGATTCACGGGGTTCTGAGTGTGTGAACGCCTGAATACTCCTTCTCGCTCCCTTGGCGGAGATCAATGAGAACTTTCAACGAGATTCCGGGCATCGCCCCAGAACAAAACCAGCAACCGAGGAAGGATGACATGCCGCCGATGGTGAAAGCGCGTTCCGCAGGAGTCTTGTACCTGGCGATTCTAATACTCGCTGGTTTCAATCTTTTTTACGTTCCTGCGGTGTGCACTGTGCCCGGTGATCCTGCAGCCACCGCTCGCAAGCTCATGGCAAACGAGCTGGTCTATCGGCTCGGGATTCTCAGCGATGTGGTCGGAGCCATTTTGTTTGTCTTCATGATTCTTGTTCTTTATCAGCTGTTCAAAGACGTAGATCAGATGCAGGCAAGACTGATGGTGATCTCGGTATCGATTGCCATCGCATTTGCTCTGATCAACGATCTGAATCAGGTCGCACCCCTGTTGCTTTTGAATGCCCGTGATTTTTCAGGCCTCACCAAGCCGCAGTTGGAAACGCTTGCCCTAGCCTTTCTCCGTTTGCGCGCGGCAGGATTCGAAATTGTGGAGGCATTCTGGGCCCTGGGCCTCTATCCCATCGGTATACTGGTCATCAAGTCCCGTTTCTTTCCACGCGTCATTGGCATCTTACTGATCGCGGCGTCGTTTGCTGGACTCGCCTACAGTTTTGGGTTGATCGTCATGCCTGGCCGCAGGCAAATCATCACTCTTCTCACAATGCCGATTGATTCCATAGGAGAACTGTCGCTCGCCATCTGGCTCGTGATTCGAGGCGCGAGAGTACCGCAAACCAGCCATTCAGTTTCAGCGAACTGACTACCTTCGTGGGGCCTCAGCCTGCGGCTATTGCTGAATCGCTTGACGATTGGCGTTGAATCGCCAGTACAC
>DATEQW010000137.1:0-13206 GCA_035272245.1 Candidatus Sulfotelmatobacter sp.
GAACTCGCATACGCGATCGAGAGCGGCTTGGAGTTCGGCGGTATAACGCTCTAGGTCTTCCTCACTTGCATCCGCCGGAACTGGGATCAGTTTGCCGAAGCGGACCAGCAGGCGGGAAAAAGGCTTGGGGATGATCAGGCGGTCCCAGGTGTTGAGGACCCAGGCGCGCTCGACGGCCATGTGAAACATGCTGAGGGGAACGCCGGCGGAGCGTGCGAGGGCGGCGGGACCGGGCTTTACTTTGCGGCGGGGGCCGCGGGGGCCGTCGAGGGTGAAGGCAACGGTCCAACCGTCTTGCAGCGCGCGGCGCAGGCCGAGCAGGGCGCGGACGGCGTTTCGGCTGCTGGAGCCCTTGACGGCGACGAATCCGAATCGGCGGATGATGCGTCCCATGTATTCGCCGTCGTAGCTGTTGCTGCTCATGACGCGCACGCCGATGTCGCGACAGACGTAGGTTGCCGGAATCTGGCACGCGTGCCACAGGGAAACGATCAGCGGGCGCTGGTCGATGGTTTGCTGCGCGCCTTCTTCGCGGGAGACGCAGACGCGCAGGGTGGGGCCGATGAGGCGAATGAACCAGTATCCGGCGGCGATGATGATGCGGAGGACGATTCTTTGACGGAGCGTGAAGCGGTGACGTCCCTGCACAACTTCGGTTGCAGCAGGCGCTTCGGGGGTGCTGGCTTCAGGCACGGGGATATTGTAAGAGAACGCCGCTGTTCCAGGTTGCGAGATCAGTGCGGAGCTAGAAAGTCCAGGGCAACGTCGAGCGTTTCTGGTGTGGGGTCCTTCGTTAGCGTCACATGAAGGACCACCCCCGAGGCTGGGCACTCGTATTTGATGTACCTGAAATTCGCGGTGTCTTTTGATCTGCTCAAATCGCTGGTGGCTTCGGCGGGACCAAGAATTCTGTTGCGCAGAGTGTTGGAATATTGAGTAAAGAATTGATATGTGAGCCCCTTGAACTCTTGCGTTACGTTGACCTTCTTCACATCTAAGTCCATATCTTGCGAGAAAGAGACGGTGATCCTGGTCAGACGATCCATCTCAAAGAAGAGGCCGACCCCGATGTAGGGACCGTCGATTTTGTACGCCGAGCACGATCCCTGGCGGCAAGGGCCGACTACGTCGCCAGCAAGAGCTGGGCGCGCGTTCGACTGAATTCTGAGGTTCCTGGCTTTGGCTATTTCGAGGGCCCGTTCCAGGGTGATCCCGAGAGTAAAACCGTCTACGGCGATTCGCTGGTGCTGCCAATCCGGCAAGCCAAACAGATCGACCTGTGTTAGCTCAGCCGTGTTTGCTTCGGATGCGCTCGCCTGGGCTAAGCTTCGTGGCACGGCAAAAGCAGCGATGATGCTTAGTAGTACGAGGGACGATCGAAAAGCCGCTGTCTTCACAGGAAATCCTCTAACCCCCGCTAGCTTTCCAGGTAGGCGTCGATCCACTCTCTGACTTTTTGCCGGCGGTCGTCAGTGGGGTCGAAGCGGAGTCCGAAGGATTTGGGTTTGCGCCAGGTCACGACTCCACGAACGTTCACGCGTGACAGTGTGAGCAGGGAGAAGGAAATTTCCACGTTGGTTCCGGCAGCCATATCTTCGGAGCTCTTCAGCGACATGCCACCAGAGCTGACGTCGATGCTGGAGGCGCTGAGGCGTTGACCATCGGAACTGACGACGGTAACTTCGGTCATGATGGGGATGCGCGCGTAACGGCGGAATTCATGGCGGACCAGCATGTGGGTAGCGCGCACGAGTTTGAGCGCAGAAGGACGCTCCAGGGGTGCCGGGAAAACGGCGTTAATCCCGTACTTCGAGTAACGCATCGCTTCCTGCGCGTTGCCGCCGACTGCATAGAGGATGAGACGGCTGTTGGAAGGGGAAGTTCGGGCGGCCTCCATAACGGCTTCCGCGCCGGGCCCCAGATTGGTGACACAGGCTTCAAACTTTTCCTGATGCAGGCGCTGGGCGGCGATCAAAGACACGGGGGCGGTCTCGATGCCAAACTGCCGGAAACATTCGGTTAGCAGGGAGCTAGAAGGTTCGTCGAGGTCGACCAAGGCGGCTCGAGCGGCTGCCTTCCTGGTGGGTAGATCCGGTGCCAGAGCCGTGCCAAAGGCTTTTTGCATAAGGAGTTAGGGATGATTTCCAGTACGAAAGTCTATTGTGACGCGTCAGGGAAGGAATTCAAAGAACCCTAAGGGGTAAGGCGGGAAGCATAAAAGGTTCATTACCAGGGGATGGACTGGCGAGTGGAACGGCAATGCGCTTTCGCTAGACCGCTATCTCTTTAGACTGACTTTCTTCTCCAGGTCGTTGAGCCAGCCTACCTGAAACTCGGTTTCGACGGTCTTCGCCAACATGAGCGCCTTATCGTAGGAAGCATGTGCCTCCTCGGGCCTTTGCATGGCTGTGAAGATGTCCCCAAGGATCGCATTGGGTTTCACGGCGTCGGGCGCGAGCGCTACAGCCTGCTGAGCTTCTGTGAGTGCTTCAGGCAGACTGTGGGCCTCCAGTAGAGCTTGCGCTTTCTGCGCGTGGCTGATCGAAGCCGCGAGAGGGATCTCGAAGTGTCCATCATAGACAAACACTCCGTAGTCGATCACTGCGACCGGGCGCAAAGATTTGAACTGCTCGTAGGGATTCAATGGGCCAGGCCCGAACTCAAAGCCGGAGAGGTCGCCCGCGCTGATAAGCACCGTCCCGTCGATCACGGGCGGAGCGTTCGCAGGTTCGTTCACCCAGAGTGAGTCAGCAGTTGGCAAGGGCTTGCACGGGATTCGGTAATAGGTAGCGTCAACCACGCCTTCGGCAAAGTAGATAAACCAGCAGTCCTTAACGCCACGCTGGTCGAGGTAGCGCTTAACGTCTTTGAGTTGTTGTCCCCAGTCGGAGTTGGAATCGCTGAGCAGCCTGTAAGCATGAGATGGACCTCCCCAGAGTTCGTTGGCGTAGGCGATATACGCAGGATAGGTGCGCGAGGTTGAGATGATCTGGAACACAAGAAGCGCCACAACCAGGTAAGTCCAGCGTCGATTGTGCTGGATCAGCGTATAGGCAGCGCCTGCAATAAGGATCCAGAGGAACGGATACATCGGGAGGATGTGGCGGACGCCGATGTTCATGCCGGAACTCATGGCAACGATCAAGTAAGAAACCGGTGGGATGGTGAGGACGAGGATCTCTCGCCAGGCGGTGAGACGGCGGGAAGCGACGGTCCAGAGCGCGATGAGAAGCAGGATGAGAAACGAGAGACTCGATTTGATCGCAAAGGCGACCGGAAAATAAAACCAGACTCCGTGGGGATAGATTCTGCCAAGCAGAAAACTGGTGTAGAAGTCCGACATGATGCGAACATCGGCGAGCCCGTAAATGTAAGACTCGGGCAGAAGATGGAGATGGGCCACGGTTTGGAGCAAACGAACCTCGCGAGGGCGCGAGAGAGTTTGGACAAAACTGGAAAGCGGCGGATTAAGCTGGCGGCCTTCGGCTCGCGCCGCGTAACGAAATCCGTAAGCCGACCACAAGATAGTAAGGGCGATGGCGCCGATGGCGGCGAGGGCGATGGCAAGTTGCCAAGCACGCTTCCCGGTGGAAACTCGCAGCGCGTCCTGGTTTCGAGAAGTGCGTTTGTTGCGCATGAGTTCGCAGATCGTCAGCAACAAAAGCATCGGGAGAACCAAGATGCCAGTGTGCTTGGAGGCGAGCGCCAGTCCCGTCGCGACGCCGGTGATCAGCAGACGCCAGGCAGATGCGGCCTTCGTATAGCGATAGAACGCATAAATGGATGCGAACGTGAAGCAGGAAAGACCTACGTCGGTACCAACGACCGCCCCGTGAGCGAGAAGATTTGGATCGAATACCAAAAGCGTGAGAGCGATGAACGCAGCCGCGGTTCCAAACATTTCTTGAGCGGCCAAAAAGACCAGTAACCCAAGCAGGAGGGTGAAGATGGACACGGCCATGCGGGCGCGGAAGAGCATCGCGTCGGCGTTGTTCTTGAAAAGGAAGTCTTTGCCGCCGAGGAAGGCTTCATGCTTGAAGAAGCGGTCCTGAAGGACTGGCATTTTGAGTGGCATATTCAGCAGCGGAATCGCCGCAACCAGCTTCACCAACGGGGGATGCTCGGGGTTCAGGCCGAAATCAGCCTGCTTCCACGCCATGTAGCCTGCATAGATGTGATCATCCTCGTCCCAGGTGATGGAGTTTCGGCGGGTGGAAAATACGAGCTGGATGAGGAGAATCCCAAGAAGAAGAGCAACGCCGAGAGCAATCCGCAGACGGCAGCCGAGAGGCGTGAGTTGGGGCAATTTTCCCTCTGAGCGACAGTCTAGTCGTGCGAGGTGGTCTCGCCTGACAACACAGACGTCAGCCGCTATTTTTCCCGCCGCGATGCCAGGCTGACTGTGCTCGAAATCACACTACCGATTCGTTACGAGCGAGTCCGGCAATTTATTCCGACCAGCGCCGAAACAACAACGCGCCATTTGTCCCGCCGAAGCCGAAGGAGTTTGACATGGCGTACTCGAGCTTGGCTTTGCGGGCATGGTTGGGGACGAAATCCATGGCATTGGTTTCCGGGTCTTGATTGAAGAGGTTGATGGTGGGCGGAAGAATCTGGTCGCGCAGGGCAAGGACGGTGATCCCAGCTTCCAGGCCTCCGGCGCCGCCGAGGAGATGGCCGGTCATGGACTTGGTGGAGCTGACGGGAATTTTGCGCGGGCCAAAAAAGTTGCGGATGGCGTGCGCTTCGAGCGTGTCACCGATGGGCGTGGAAGTTCCGTGGGCGTTGACGTAATCGACTTTGTCGGGGATGATGCCGGCATCGCGAACGGCATTGCGCATAACGCGGAAGCCGCCTTCATGCTCGGGGGCGGGCTGAGTCATGTGATAGGCATCGCCGGACATGCCGTAGCCGGCAACCTCGGCGAGGATCGTCGCGCCCCGCTTCTTGGCATACTCGAGTTCTTCGAGCATCAGAATGCCCGCGCCCTCGCCCATCACAAAGCCGTCGCGATCCTGGTCCCAAGGACGGCTGGCCTTTTCCGGATCGTCATTGCGGGTGGAGAGCGCGCGCATGGCGGCGAATCCACCGACGCCCATCGCAGTGATGGCGGCCTCGGAACCGCCGGCGATCATAACGTCAGCGTCATTGTGCTGAATGATGCGGAAAGAGTCTCCGATGGAGTGGGCGCTCGTGGTGCAGGCGGTCGCGGTGGCTTCGTTCGGTCCCTTGGCGCCGAAACGCATGGAGACGTGGCCGGCGGCAAGATTGACGATGGCGGCGGGTATAAAGAAAGGAGAAATCTTGCGCGGTCCACCTTCGAGAAGAGCGGCGTGTTCGCGTTCGATGATATCGAATCCGCCGATGCCGGAGCCGATGTGGACGCCAACGCGCTCGGCATTTTCCGGCGTGATCTTCAAGCCGGACATTTTGAACGCTTCATCCGCGGCGGCCAGCGCCAGGTGGATGAAGCGTCCCATCTTCTTGACTTCTTTTTTTTCGATGAAGTTGAGGGGATCGAAGTTCTTGACCTCGGCGGCGATCTGGCAGGCGAAGTTGCTGCAATCGAATTGAGTGATGCGGGCCACGCCGCTCTTGCCGGCGAGCACGGCCTGCCACACTTCTCCGGTGGTGTTGCCCACGCCACAGATCAGGCCGATGCCGGTAACTACGACCCTGCGTCCCAAACTACTTGCCGCCTTTCGAGTGCTTGGAGATGTAGTCGATGGCGTCCTGCACGGTGCGGATTTTTTCGGCGTCTTCGTCCGGAATTTCGATGTCGAAACCTTCTTCGAAAGCCATGACCAGTTCGACGGTGTCCAATGAATCCGCGCCCAGGTCATCCACGAACGAAGCGCTCGAGGTGACCTCGCCTTCGTCCACACCCAACTGCTCCACGATAATCTGTTTTACCTTCTCGTCAACGGCTGCCATGTTTCTCCTCGCTTAAACTCGATTAGATTTGAAATTCGATATCCTGGACTCACGATTGCCCAAGCCAGATCGCCAAATTAAGATCGCCGCCTTCTGTTTTCGGCCAGCGTGCCAGATGCCACTGCAACGGAAAAAGGCGAACGTGTAGTGTAACGGTCCCGGCAAATGGCTGTAAAGGAAGCGCCGGACTGCATCAGGCCGAAGTTGTGGTATACCTTCTGCATCCTAAACGGGGCCGCTCGTAGCGGTCAAACCACATGCGTGCAGTTGTGCAGCGAGTCAGTCGCGCCCAAGTTACGGTGAACGCGGAGATTACAGGCGAGATTGCCCTCGGACTGCTGGTTTTGCTGGGCGTGGGCCGAGACGATAACGAAGCCGACGCTACCTACCTGGCGGAAAAAATCTGCGGCTTACGAGTGTTTGAAGACGCCCAGGGAAAGATGAATCGCAGTGTGCTGGAGGTTGGCGGAAGCGCGCTGGCAGTTTCGCAGTTCACGTTGTACGGAGACGTGAGACGTGGCAAGCGGCCGTCGTTCGATGCAGCTGCGCCGCCGGAAAAAGCGCGACAGCTCTATGAGTTCTTTGTAGAGCAAGTCCGCGCGCATGGATTGCGCTGCGAGACGGGACGCTTTCAGGAAATGATGAAGGTGGAGCTGGTGAACGAGGGACCGGTGACGATCCTGCTGGATTCGGGGAAAGCGTTCTAAAGCTCAAGAGCGCGCCTGCCTACACCCCGCTCGTTTCCAGCAGCGGATCTGCTTCTTCCCGCGCCAGATCGGCCAATTCCAGTTGAAGATTGCCGGGATTGGTGGCGTAAGCCAGTCCGGTGTCGAGATCAACAACGCCTTCGCGGATCAACCGATCGATCTCGCCGTCGAAGTGCTGCATGCCGTCCTGGCTGCCGACGCGCATCGCATCCAGCAACGTCTTGCCCTCGCTTTCGCCTTTTTCCACGTACTCGCGAGTGCGCAGAGTGGACTTCAGGATTTCAATAGCGGCCACGCGTCCGTGTCCATCCTTACGAGGGATGAGTCTCTGCGAAATGATGTAGCGGAAACTTTTTGCAAGGCGGTTTCGAACCGTGTGTTGTTCCGCCAGGGGAAAAACTCCGGCGATTCTCTCCACGGTCTTCGAGGCGTCGATGGTGTGCAATGTGGAGAGGACCAGGTGACCCGTTTCGGCCGCCTCCATGGCGATCTCGATGGTCTCGCGGTCGCGCATCTCGCCCACCAGAATCACCTTAGGAGCCTGGCGCAGCGCGGCTCTTAGGGCGAGAGCAAAGCTGGGAGTATCGGCGTGCAATTCGCGTTGATGAACAATACAGTTCTTGTGAGGATGCAGGAACTCGATGGGATCCTCGATGGTGAGCACGTGATAGAACTGCTCTTTATTAATCTTGTCGATGATTGCGGCCAAAGTCGAAGATTTCCCGGACCCGGTCGGTCCTGTCACCAACACGATCCCGTTGCGCAGATCCACAATCTTCGTCAATTCGGAAGGCAAGTTCAGCGATTCGAAGTCGGGTACCTTACCGGGAATGACCCGCATGACAACAGCACAGGTGCCGCGCTGCATGAAGACGTTGACTCGAAATCGATTGGAACCCGGCAAGCTGAAGGAGACGTCGCACGAGCCGAGTTGCTTCAAATTCTCGGTGGCGTGCTGATTATTGCCGATCAAGTCAGTCGCGATGCGCCGGGTATCGTCGGTGGTAAGAGGACGTGATGCTCCGGCGGGCGCCAGCTTCCCATTGATTTCCACCAGCGGAGGTTTTCCGGGAGAAAAGAAAAGATCGCTCACCTTCGCCGAAGTTTTCAACATAGACACCAGGAGTGCCGGAGTGGAAAACGGCGCGGCAGCGGGGGCGGCGGCAGCAGCGGCAACTCGCGCAGCAACTGGGGCAGCAGCGGGTCGCACAGCAGGAGGAACGACATTCGGTGGATTACTTCCGGAGGAAGACATAGAGGAGGTCCAAATTGCCCAACAGTTTTCCGATCCTATAACAATCCTGGAGAAGTTGAAGGAGAATGCAGTCTCACCTGCGTTACGGAGGTCATGCCGCTATCAAGAATGGATTGAATCCAGACATCTGCCGGCGAAAGCGCGATTTGGGAAGTTAGAAGCAGTAACTCAGGGTTGCGCGTAGTATCCGGTGCGGGTGCGAGCTGTGATCCCGGGCTTATCGATATTGATTCCGATGGCGTGGTACTCGTTTGCCCGGTCGGCTCGTGCGGCGTTGAACGAGAGGACATAAAAAGAAGTGGCATCGGCGGCGCACTTTGCGATCTCGGTGGTGAGGTCATTGCTCGAGTTCAGCACGCGGCCGCCGGTTTGAACGGCCAGCACCTGCAGGCTCAGGTTGCCCACGTTGAGCTTTGAAGGCGAGGTCACGCCTTTTAAGAATTCCTGATAGTAGCTAATCCGGATTCCACCTGCATCGGCCAAACCGAGTGGATCAACGGCGTAGACAGTAATGCGAGAGTCCCGCAGTCCCGTCGAGAGCCCCACGACCGTGTTGAACAGCTGCTCAGATTCTTTATAGGTCAGCTGAACGTTTGGTCCCGAGAGCAGGGGCCATCCGGGACTGAACCAAACCATCAGCTTTCTGCCCGGCTGCGTATGTTCGAATTCGATGAGTTGTTTCATGGTTTTGATCGAGAGGTCAAAACGCTCGGTCGCACCGTAGAATCCCGCAGAACGATTGAGAATCCGCAGGCCGGTTTCGTACTGGTCGTAGAGCGCCGCCAGGGCATTGCCATCGCGCGAAGAACCCTGCTGCATCTTGGCCCCGGTGTCGGTAAAGACCACGAGGGACACCGGCTGGGCAAGTTTGCCGCCATTTTGTAGCAAGAACTTCTTGAGTTCGCCTCGCGCGTAAGAGATGGAGTTGTAGCCGGTGTTGACGGCATCCACCACCAGAACAATTTGCACCGGGTCGGTGGTTGAATCACCACCATTATCGACGGCATGAAAAGAAACGATATTCTGTGGTCGCTTATCGTCGAGAACGGCGAAGTCTTGCTGCTGCAGACCTCGAACCGGCGCGCCAGATTTATCTGTGACCTGCACGTCGAGTGAGATCTCGCGATCCGGGCCGCTCGGCTTGACGGGCTCGGCCGTGCGGGGTTGAAGTTGGGGCTGCGGGTTGTTTTGCCCTGATGCAACAGAGAGAAAGAGAAGCAGAAGGGGGACTGGAAGGGAGTGAAGAAGTCGACGCATGGAACGCACCTCAATCTGGAACTCTCCCGGGCGGCGGAGGGGCAGTGCCTGATGATCAATTCACAAGAGTTTAGGCGCAGGTTGGCGGGAAATCAAACGCTACACGGCGGCGATGATCCGGTCAGCGGGCGCTCAGGCTGAACCGCAGCCGACTAGAACAATTGCCGTGAAAGATTTTGCTGCATGTATTTTTTGCTGTCGAATTTTTTCCCGGTGCTGGCGCCGGACATGTAGCGAATCTGACCAAAGATGGGGCGTTCAAACCAGGGACGATCGAACTTGCCTACGATGGACCAGGCGATGCCGGCGTAACCGTTGGGATCGCGGCCGTCGAGTTCATACTTGTCGTTGAGTAGAACGGCGATGCGGTAAGCCTCCGCGGGAGACGGACTCCACTCCAGAATTTTCTTCGCCCAGTACATGCGCATGTAGTTGTGCATCCAGCCCGTGTTGACCAGCTGCATTTGAGCGGCATTCCAGAGCGGGTCGTGAGTTTCCGCGTTCTGCAATTGCGCTTCGGTGTAGAGGACGGGACGAAGATCTTTAGCATGTTTGGCGAGCGTGCGATGCGCCCACGGCTCGGCGCACTCAAAATTGTCATAGTCCGGATTGAAGCGCACAAGGTTGATGGAGAGTTCACGCCAGGTGATGAGCTGATCCAGGAAGGCTACTTTGTCCGCTTGGGGCGCGGCGGAATCTTTGACGGCCAGCGCTACCGTGAGCGGGCCGATGTGTCCGAAGTGAAGATAAGGAGACAGGCGGCTGGTATGGTCGATCTCGGGCTTATTGCGCCCGATGGCGTAGCCGGCAAGCTTGTGGTCGATGAAATCCTTGAGGAGGCGCAGGGCCTGTTGGCGTCCTCCGCGCCACTGGGAGACAGGGGAGACTGAGCGATCGAGTTGCCAATCTTGTGTGATATCGAAATCGGACGCCAGCGAGGCGAGGCCCTTGGGTTTTTTCCAGGGTACGTGTGCTACTGGATTGTGCGGAGCGACGAGAAACTGGTGCAATTTCTCCCCTAGCCGGGGCCGGATAATGTGCGCGGCATATTGGGCCTTCTCTAATAATTTCGATGGGACGATCACATCGGCATCGACGGTCCAGAGGGGCACACGTAATTTTCTGGCAGCTTTGAGACGCCGTGCTTCCGGCTCGCGCATGGGATTCTCGTCGCCGACCACCAGCACCGGCTTTACTTCGTCGCAAAATCGCAGCAGGCTGGATTCGGGGAAGCGGCGCAGGACGAAGCCGACGTTTCGTTTCTTCAGAGACTCGGCGATGTCGGGAATGCCTTCCGCCAGAAAATGGTAGTGACGAAGATTTGCATTCGGATAAAAGGGAACTGGCGCGAAGAACACGACCACAGGCTTGTGCAGCTCGTTGCCGGCCGCAACTGCCGCATCCAGAGCTGGATTGTCGATACCGCGCTGGGCTCGTTGCATCCAATAGACGACGCAGGTGCCTTCCGGATCGGGCGCACCGGCGCGGCGGACGGTGACTCGCGGGTTCTCGGTGAGTTTCAGTAGATCGGACATACGATTCAGCGAAATATTTTAATGAGAGGCGAGGATGGCGTCGGTTACTCGTGCCGCTTCGACTGCAGCCTTCACATCATGCGTGCGCAGGATGTGCGCGCCTTTCAGAATCAGAATTGTGTGAGCGGCAAGATTTCCGTAGAGCCGGTCGGCCGGGGCCGCGTCGTTCCCGTCTTTTGCCAGCATGCGGCCGATAAATGACTTTCTCGATGTGCCTGCCAACAGAGGGAATCCCAACGACTGCAGTTCCTGAAAGCGCGCCAGCAGCGGATAGTTCTGCTCGAAGTTTTTTCCGAAGCCGAAGCCGGGATCGAGCACGATTCTTTCCCGCCGCACGCCCGCCAGGATAGCGGCTTCTGCCCACTCGCGCAGTTCGCGTTTCACCTGGAGAACGATATCGACGGGCGGAGGCAGACTGCGCCACTCCTCGGGGCGGCCGCGCATGTGCATCAGGATCGCGCCACATTTCAACTCGGCGAGCGTGCTGGCCATCAGCGGATCCCAGCGCAGGCCGCTGACGTCGTTGACTATTTCGGCGCCCGCGGCGAGGGCAGACCGCGCGACGCTGGCTTTGTAGGTATCGATGGAGATGACTACAGATGGGCGGAGTTTTTTCGTCTCGGCGATCACCGGCAGCACGCGGCGCAACTCTTCTTCAACGGTTACGGCGACCTTTGATGTGCGACCCTCCTGCTTTAGTTTTGCTTCCTGATTTCGATTTTCCGCCAATGGAGATGCTGCGGCGACGCTGGCGCCGGGGCGGGTCGATTCTCCGCCAACATCGATGATGTCAGCGCCCTCCTCGAGCAACTGCACGGCGTGGGCAGAGGCTTTTGCAGAGTCCAGATATAGGCCACCATCGGAAAAAGAGTCGGGGGTCACATTGACGACGCCCATGATCAGCGTGCGCTTTCCAAGTTCGAGCGCGCGCTTACCCAGGCTCCATTGAAAGACTGTCCTCATCGGGCGATTCTAAATGAGGTTCGACGCCAGCTGTGGCGAGGCCTAGCGGCGCCGAACCGCAGCGTCGCGCGTGCGCGCCGATCGGAGAGCGGCTGGCCCGGTACCGGTGGGAGGCTTGCGCATGCCATCCAGCAGATCTTTGAGCACGGTTGCGTTGTTGTGGGTTTCGTTCTTCGACGCAAACAGAAGCGTGAGGCGCTTTCTTTTGTGGGCCAAGCGATAAAGCGTCAGCAAATCTTTTTCGGCTTCCGGACACGCCAACTCTTTCAGGTAACGCTTGCGAAAAAGTTGCCAGTTGTCGGGCTGGGCGTGGAACCATTTGCGGAGTTCGTTGGAGGGAGCGAGATCTCGCAGCCACTCGATGGCGGCGACGTCGGATTTGCGCAGGCCGCGCGGCCACAACCGGTCTACCAGGACGCGGGCGCCGTCAGAAGGCGCTACTGCTTCGTAAACTCGCTTCACGGCGACTGGCATGGCTATGCTCTATCATTGTAAGGGAGCGACGGCGCGATGTCTGTGGGGAAGCCGGGCGAAAATAAATACGACCGTATGGGAACGAAAAAATTGCGAATCATTGAACCGCGCCACAGGCGCGGGCTCAGCGTCGTCTGGCTGTTGGTCGCGGCTTTCGGCGGATGGCTGGCACTCGCATCATTCATGGGTTGCGATGTGGAGCGGCGTAAATCAGACGCCGAACTCGGCCTCAATCCGCAACAGGCCACGGGGCGGAAGATCTACGACAACTACTGCGACCGCTGTCACCGGCCTTATTCCACGAAGGGAAAGAAGGGGCCCGGCCTGAAGGGGATCTTTCAGCATCAGTATCTTTCGCTTAGTGGGCTGCCCGCGAACGACGATCGCGTCGGCGACATCATTCGCAATGGCCGTCCGGATATGCCCGCCTATGGTCAGACTCTGAGCCAGCAGGACATTCGGGATTTGCTCGCGTACCTGCATACGCTGTGATTGGGGGAACGATGATGCGTGGCCGATTCCTTCATGGGATAATCCTCTGGTGAAAAATGCAGCGCAGTCAGAGCTTTTTCGCAAGCTGCCTTCGGTGGATGATGTGCTGCGTGCTCCGGCGGTTACATCGCTCGCAGAGAACTGCGGCCATGATGCCGTGGCGGACGCAGCGCGCGCCGTGCTGGCCCGGTTACGGCAAGAAATCACATCCGGATTACTGGACGAGGATGCGCTGGAGCTTGCGCTCACGGGTCTGATGCAAGCGGTGGAGAACCAACTGCGCAAAGCGATGGGCTACTCCCTGCTGCCGGTGATCAACGCCACAGGGGTAATTCTGCATACCAACCTAGGCCGCGCTCCGCTGGGAGATCCGGCCATCGAGCATATTCGCGAGACGGCGACAAATTATTCCAACCTGGAATTCGATCTTGCCGAGGGTGTGCGTGGAAAACGGGACGTGCATGTGGATCGGCTGTTGCGGCGCTTGCTGAGCGAAGAGGTAGAAGCAAAGAGTGGCCAGGCGGTTTCCACGATCGTGGTCAACAATAATGCGGCCGCGGTGCTGCTCGCGCTGAACACGTTGGCCGAT
>DATEQW010000138.1:0-9554 GCA_035272245.1 Candidatus Sulfotelmatobacter sp.
GATTTTTTCAATTTCCTCGGCCATCAGATTGGCCTCGCGAACGTATGGATCGCACTCTCAGCCGACCACGGGGTTTCCGCTCTGCCCGACGCAGCAAAGAAATTGCGCATTCCTGCCGCGAACTTGGACGCACACAAACTCGAAGCGCAAATCAACGAAGCGCTGACCGCGAAGTTTTCCCCAAGGCACGCGGGTTCCTACATCAAGCTCGACTATCCTGTGGCCTGGCTGGATCAGGATGTCTTCGCCGCCGCTCACATAAAAGAGCGCGACGCTGAAACTACCGTCGGAGAAGCCCTGGAACAGGCCGGATTACGCGGCTACTTTACCAAGTCCCGGCTCGCGGCAGGCGAAGTTCCTGATACCGCGCTCGGCAGGAAATTCATGCACAGCTATTCTCCCGAAGGCAGTTGGTACGTGATGGGAGTTCCGGAGCCCTACACCGTCGGCCCGGCAAAAGGCACCGACCACGCGTCTCCCTACACTTACGACACGCACGTGCCGTTGGCTTTTTATGGACTGCCGTTTCGCACGGGAACTTATCGCACGCAAGTCGAACCGATTGACCTTGCGGCCACGTTGGCATCGCTGCTTGGCATCAACGCTCCCACTCACTCTGTGGGACGCGTGTTGACCGAGGCGCTGACTCCTCAGCATCACGCAGAAGAGGCCGGCGGGATGGCGGAAAGGCCGCCACAGTGACCACTTCTTCTTCCACCGAAAACGGCGGCAAGTCCGCTCTCGATCTCAGCGTGAGCTTCGCTGGCATCGAGCTTAAGAATCCCATCATCGCGGCCAGCGGAACTTTTGGTTACGGCGTCGAGTTTGAAGACGTCGTCCATCTGGATAAGCTTGGAGGCTTCGTCGTCAAAGGACTTTCGCGCGAACCGATGATCGGCAATCCGCCGCCTCGCCTGTGGGAAACCGCGGCCGGCATGCTCAATGCCATCGGCCTGCAGAACATCGGCGCCCCGGCGTTTCTCGAAGAGAAGATGCCCCGGCTTCGCCAGATCAAGAACATCGTGGTTTTTGCCAACGTCTTCGGCTACACGCGCGAGGACTACGAAAGAACCATCGAAATTCTCAACGACGGTGAAGGCATCGCCGCCTACGAACTGAACGTCTCATGCCCCAACACCGCCCACGGCGGACTGCAGTTCGGAAGCGATCCACGCTCTCTCGACGAAGTGGTGACCACTGCGAAGCGCGTCGCCCAACGCCCTCTGATCGTCAAACTTTCTCCCAACGTCACCAGCATCGCGCAAATGGCGCATATCGCACAGGAAGCCGGCGCCGACGCCATCTCGCTGATCAATACGTTCGTCGCCATGGCCATCGATCCCGAGACGCGCAAGCCGCGCATCGCCAACGTCACCGCTGGACTCTCCGGTCCCGCCATCAAACCGATTGCCCTGCGCATGGTCTACGACGCCGCGCACGCGGTAAATATTCCCGTGATCGGGATGGGCGGCATTTCAACCGCGGCCGATGTTGCCGAGTTCATGCTGGCCGGCGCGACCGCCGTGCAGATTGGCACCGCCAGCTATTGGGATCCCTGCGCCACCGAGAAGATCGTGGACGACCTGCAGCGCTGGTGCGCGGACCATGAAATCAAGCGCATCGCCGATCTCATCGGCGGCCTGATTGTCGAATAGTTGACGATTGAATGAACCTGACAGCGGACCAGGTCAGTTACCGTCCGCGCGTATACCAGATCGATCCGGGAGACTTGTAGTTGCGTCCTTCGCCCCACACTACGTGCGTAGTGCCCAGGTTATCGATGGCAATCGAGAAGTAATCGCCAAATGGAAAGCGGAAGCCCTCGGGCAGAATGTAATCATAGCCGCGCGCCGGGCCGGAGAGTTGCGCTTCCCCTGACCACGTCGCTCCACCGTTACTCGAACTGCGTTGGAAGACGTTCCAGACGGGATGGTTGGGCAACGCATGGTTTCGCGTGTCCATCCACGCGATGCGCACGTCTCCGCCAACACCCGCTGTGATCGCAGGAAAACAATGCTCCGCCAGAGCGCCCGCCGAGGAAACGTCCACTTTGCCGGACCAGCTTGCCCCGCCGCTGGTGGAAGACGAGAAATACATTCGCTCAGGACCGCCGTTCGAAGTACCTGCGTTCCACAGTGCGTACAGAGTTCCCGCCGCATCGGACGCCAGCGCGACTTGTGCTCCCAGGTAGCCCGTCTCACAACTGGCAGCCGAGCAATCCGGCGGCGCGCCCGAAGCGTCCAGCAGCACTGTGTTCCAGTTGCGTCCTCCGTCTGTCGATTGGCTCACGTACAGGCTGACCGGGCGGTTGCTGGATTCCCTCCCGTATGACGTCCATGAGAAATACACGGCTCCGGACGGATCGATGGTCGCGCCACCCGCCAGCGACGAGCCTGCTCCGGCATCGGGATTTACGAGGGTCGAGGCGAACGTCTGGGCGTAGTCATGCGACGCCGCCACCTGAAGGTTCTCCTCGTGATTAAATCCCACATATACATCGGCGCCGTGCACTGCCAGCACCGGCTTGTCGGCATCCTCGGACGAATGCTCCGCCCTGGTCAAATACCAGGAGCGTCCGAAGTCCTGCGACCTTGCTACCATCACGTCGCGTTTATTGTTCTGTAGCCAGGAGGCGTACACCGTCTGCCGGTCCACCGGATCGACCACAATTTGCGGGTCAAATTGACCGCTCGAAAAAGGTACTATCGGATGCGGTGCTTCCCACGATGCTCCATTATCATTGCTTACCAGCAGAACCATCGTCGGAATGGCGCAGACCCGGCAGTCCCTTACGGCACCATATTGAGGAAACAAAATGTAGATATGTCCGTGACCGTCGGCGGCCAGAGCGGGCTCCCACTGGTCACCGGCCGTGTAGCCGACGCGGCGCTGCAGGCTGAAATTCGGAGCGGCCAGAGCGGCCTGTGCAGTGGCCATCGCCAAAAGTAGCCAGATGGCAAACTGTTGCATACTCCTGGCTCGGCTGGACCTTAAAACCACACACTTCTCCTGGAAAGCTACCGCGACAACCTTGCCGAACTCTATCCCGAACCTTCCCATAGCGTCAATTACCCAAAAAGGCCAGAAGAGGCCCGCCGCGTGACTTTTCCTGCCACCCATCATCTAATATCTATCTAACAATTAGCTTGTTACGATCGTGTAAAAATTCGGGAAATTAATTCCCAGCGCAGGAGCGATCCTAAGATGCAGAAAGCTACGTTCGCAGCGGGATGTTTTTGGGGAGTCGAAGCCACCTTCCGGCAATTGCCGGGCGTGATCGCCACCCGGGTCGGCTATACGGGCGGAAACACCGACAGTCCCACCTATAAGGAAGTGTGCACCGACCGCACCGGCCACGCCGAGGCTGTAGAAGTCGAGTTCGACCCGGCCAAGATCCACTACGAAGATCTGCTGAAAGTTTTCTGGGAGAACCACGACCCCACCCAGCTAAACCGCCAGGGCCCCGACTGGGGCACGCAATACCGCTCGGCCATTTTCTTCCATTCGCCCGAGCAGCAGGCCGCCGCGCAAGCCTCGAAAGAATCGCTCGAGAAGGCCCACCGCTACTCCAAACCAATCGTCACGCAGATCGTTCCCGCGGTAACTTTCTTCCCTGCCGAGGACTATCACCAGCAGTATCTGGAAAAGCGCGGCATGGCGAGCTGCCACATCAAGACCTAGCCTCGTTGGCGAAAGATCAGGAGGAAGCGCCAAAGGATGTCGCTTGTGAGTTGCCTTACGCCGCGGTCAACAACATCGGCGCGCCCTTCGTAATCACTAGCGTGTGCTCGTAGTGGGCTGACGGCCTGTGATCCGCCGTGATCATGGTCCATTGATCTGGCGCGACAAATGCCTCGCCCGATCCCGCCGCAATAATCGGCTCGACGGTAATCACCAGGCCTTCGGTCAAAACTTGATTCGCTTCCGGATCGGCGAAGTTTGGCACTCGTGGCGCTTCATGAATCGTGCGTCCAATGCCGTGCCCGCCGAGGTCGCGAATCACGGAAAATCCGCTGCGCCTCACTTCTCGCTCCACGGCCCGTCCAATGTCGGAAACCCGAAAGCCGGCTCGCGCCACCAGCATGGCCTTTCCAAACGCTCGCTCCGCGCACTCCATCAGGCGTCGCCGCTCTTCCGTCACTTCCCCCACGGGAACCGTTACTGCAGCGTCCGCCATGAATCCGTCTTTCTCGATGGTCACATCCAGCTTGACCAAATCGCCGTTCCGCAACGCGCGCTTGCCGGGAATGCCATGCACCGCTTCCTCGTTGACACTGATACAGTTCACGCCAGGGAACTTGTAAACCAGCGCCGGAGCGGAGCGCGCTCCGTGTTGCATCATCACGTCACCGCCAACTTCGTCGAGCTCGCCCGTAGTGATTCCCACCCGCACCGCGTTCGTCATGGCTTTCAGCATCAGGCACACGATGGCACCAGCGGCGCGCATCCCCGCCAACTCTTCCGGCCCATTGATGGACATGGATTTACCTCAGGGACATGATACCGAAAGTGGCTAGTGATTAGTGATCAGTGGCAGTAAACGCTGCGTCGGATGGCTTACTGACCGCTGGTAAATCAAACTGCCACGGGTTCCCGGGGGCCGAAGAAAAAAAGCAGAACAAAGCCCCCAATGTAGAACGGCAGGCTCTGTTGAAAACTGCAGCCCATGAAACGCAGAATCAAGCCGAACAATCCCAGCGCTTCACATAATGCGTAGGTCGCAATATAGCCGCTCCGCCAATGGTTCAGAGTAAGCGAATCGTCAGGGTGGGAAGCCAGGCTTTGCGCGGAGCGCCATACCAGAGTGCGCCTTACTACAAAGATGACCCCTACAATGGCCACGCCCGCGGTGGTGAAAACATAGCTCAGCGAAGGATCCACGCCTCGAGCCCGCGCTCCCAGAACTTCACCCACGGCAGCATATAAAAGAATGCTGCCCAGCATGGACCACTGCACCGCACGCAGTGTTCTGATCGTCCCCCTCATTACATGTATTCTCGCGCAGTTCTCCGCGAGCAAGTGAAAAATCTTTCGTCCAGAATCCCCGCTGGCAATAACGTCATCTCGAACTAAGGAACTCAATCCGTCTGTATCGAACAGACCTTCGTCGAAAAAGCGGGACAAGATTCTCGAACACAATGCTTTGAACCTCAACCGGCCACTCAAAGACCATTCTTTGGGGGACGAAGACTTGATCGAGGAACGGTCCAAAACCCTCTTTGAATGTAGCTGTCAAAATCTGGCAGCGACCCTAGTCTCCCGGCCACGGTTTGTGAGGGTATCAGGCCAAGAGCTGCTGTTTGACGCCCGGCGCGTGACGACGATAGGCTTCAGCGAAGGTCGAGCAACCCACAAAAGTTGGAGTGTCACTATGAATGATTTCACGACAAGAGAGCCGGCCAACGATCCCCAGGATTTGGAGCGATTGTTGGTAGCGAGAGAGAACGCGGGGGATGTTGCTGGGATGACGGCGTTGTTCGAGCCAGACGCGGTAGTCGACATTGGCGGTGGAACGTTCCTGCGTGGCAAGGAGGCCATTCACGAGTTTTTTACTAAACTCCAGGCTACGGGGTTTGGACCGGAAAAACGAAAGTTCGAGTTCGGACAACAGCGACCAGCGCTCATTTGCGGTGATCTGGCCCTCACCTCGACGCGCAGCCGTAATGGTACCGTGACCTCGGAAGTTGCGCGGCGCCAGAAGGATGGAACGTGGCTATGGGTGATTGACAGATATTCCGTCTCTTGGTGATTGGCAGGTATGCCGTCACCTAAGCGCTCTCTTGCGCGGGCGCTTACGACTCAGCCTACGACGCAGACTAGTGATGCTGTCCATGCTCGTGCACTCCCGGCCGCATTCGCAGAAAAATCTGAAATGACGCGGGATAGTTCCCGTAAGCCGCATCCAGCACGGCTGGCTTCGAGTAAACCGTTACATCCGCGCCCAGCCCCAGTTGCCACACGTGATTCTGTACCAGATCGCGCACTCCACCGAACGTGTACGCCCCGATGCGGTAGACCGGATGCACAGCCGCATGGGGGAACAGTTCGTCTTTATCGACCAACTCCATCCGTGTAAAGGCATAATCGCGCCGCAAGAAGTTCAGCGTGGATTCCAACAGGTAGCTATTAAGCCTATCGCTACCGATCTTGTGCACGCGTCCCCACACCGCCGTCGTCGCCCAATTCCCCGCCGCCATCGGCCGGTTGTACTCCACAGATGCCGTCTCCCGCCATTGGTTCGAGGGTTCCAGCGCCTCGGGGTGGTCGAGATGCCCAATACTGTATTGCGCGGTCCAGTTTCGGTCGGGAGCAACACTGCCGCGCACCGACCAGGAATCCAGCGCAGCTGGCTGGATACTCCAGCGTTCTTCATTCGGTTCGTGTCCGTTGAAGGCCGAGCCTTCCAGCTTGAACCGGTCGATGACAAATCCCGTGGTGACCACGCCGAAGCTGGTATGCGTGGAATCCTGCAGGTGATGGCTGAGCGGCGCCAGCGGCAACTCCGCAGCCGACGTCCGGTGTATGTAGGTCACCGGCCCCAGCGCCGGCTCCGCCGAAGGTCCTCCATACAATTCCCACGAGATTTTTTTCGAAAGCGGCAGCATGTATAGCGCGGCCAGTTCCGCGAAAACATTATGCGGGTGCTGGTGATCGACCAACGGCTCCCCGTGATAGGTCTCGCCCGTCTGAAATAATTCCGGAAAGCCAGGATGCGGCGAGGTCAGCGACTCCGCCGAGAACATCTGCCGCAACAGAATGGTTCCACCCCAGAGCCTGTGCTGCTCCATCAGCATGCCCACATTCACGGACTCGGCCTTGCCCTCGCCGCGCGGCCCACCTTGCTGGTTGTAGTCGGTAAAGATCACGCCGTGCGCCATGAGTTCCCAGCCGCCGCGCATCAGCATCCACGCATGTTCCGGCACCGACGCCGGTTCCCAAGCTGTTCCTGACCCATCATGGGGCGAGGGCAGCTGCATCGATTCCTGGGACTCCATGTGCATCCGCATTCCACTCATGGAAGAATCCTGCGCGAACCCTCGGCCTGGCCCCCAACACAGGATTAAGAAGAAAACCACAAAACATAAGAAACTTCTGGCCACAACAACCTCCCATCGCAAAAGAAAAATGCGCCCGCGCAACGCGCCGGATAAGCGCATTCCGCCGAAGAAAGAACTCAGGGATTTGAGAGGAAGTCTGTTGCTAGATTCTAAGAGCCACAACGCCGGGCGGTCCGCCGGAAGGCGCAATTGCTGGAAGAAATGCGGGGCCCTCATTTGCGGCCGCGAGAACAGGAGTAACACTGGCCTCCAGTGCTTGCAGCGCCGGACGCTGCGGCGAAACCACGCTCGTCACCAGCGGCACGGCATGACGGCTGAGGCAGCAACGATAATCCGCAGGGTGCGGCTGGGATGGCATTTGGCCCGGATGACACCCGGCCATCGAGGAAGAAGAATGCGCTGACGACGATACAACGCAGATGACTCCTGCGCCCCCAGCCACAACTGCTCCCAACACCATCATCGCGACGAGTTGCGAGAAAAACTTGGACACGATCGAGAGACCTTTAGGTTCCGGTAATCTTCAC
Organism: Candidatus Sulfotelmatobacter sp.; assembly: GCA_035272245.1. Taxonomy (GTDB): domain Bacteria; phylum Acidobacteriota; class Terriglobia; order Terriglobales; family Acidobacteriaceae; genus Sulfotelmatobacter. The sequence goes on from DATEQW010000138.1 coordinate 7,586, forward strand.
CCGAAGTTCTTCGGGAAGCCGCTCCCGGATCTCGGGAGGCAGCCGGTCATGCACCCGCCGAGCACCTTGCTTCGCCGCATCCAGCACTGTAACCGGCGCGGGTGTAGCCACCGCTACCACCAGCCAGATCAGCGCGGATAAGACAAACCCCGCCAGCGCCGCGATCTCGAGCCAGAATGCGTGCCGCGGCCCAAAATGGCGGATCACTCCAAACGCCAGCAAAAACACGCCACCGGAAATCGAAGCCAGCGCGATCAGACCCACATCAATGATGCGGTTCAAGCGCTGCCGGCTGCGGCATCGCTCGCATCCCGCAAAGTGGCTTTCATAGTCGCCACGCATCTCCAGCGCCAGGCCGGAAATGTCGTACCGCCAGCCCGCCAGAATCTTACCCACGATTGGATCAGTGCACTGCTGACTCATAAGTAGCTGAGTTGGAGCAACCTACAGCTGGATTGGCGCCAGAACCTCGGATTGCATCGCCACCAGCACGCGGTTGTGAAACAGTCCACCGCGCAGCGCCAACGCCTGTTCCGCCTCTCTCCGGGCTATTTCTGGATGATTGTTCTCTTCAGAGAGATGCGCCAGCACGACAAAAGCTGCTTTATTATCATAGTCTCCCGCGAAAAAATCCGCGAGTTTCTCGTTCGAGAGGTGCCCCGTGGGACTTCCCACCCGCTGCTTTACCGACCACGGATAAGGCCCCGTGCGCAACAACTCGACTCCGTGATTCGATTCCATCACCAGAATGTCGGACCCACGTAACTGGTCGCGCGCATTCGGCAGCAACCGTCCGAGATCGGTGGCAAATCCCACCTTGATTCCTTCAGTGCGAAACGTGAAGCCAACCGGATCCTCCGCGTCGTGCGGGATGGTGAACGGGGTTACCGCGATGTCGCCCACCTGGAAGGAATATCCCGACCGGAACTCCTCCAATTTTTCGAGTTTGGGCCGTTCGCCATTCTCGTTGCGCAGTGCCCGCGCCCACGCCCGGTGCGTCTTCTCAGTCATAAAAACCGGAATGCGCAACTTCCTGGCCAGCGTCGCTAGTCCGTATACGTGATCAGAATGTTCGTGAGTAATCAGGATGGCGGAGAGCGACTGCGGATCTTCGCCCAGCGATTTCATGCGCTTGAAAGTCTCGCGGCAGGAAATCCCGGCATCGACCAGAATCTTGGTTCGGGCGCTGGCCACAAACGCACAATTTCCCCGGCTCCCGCTGGCCAGCATCGAGACAGTCACACCCATGCTCGCAGCATACGCGACACACCTGTGGAACCGGGAGTAACTTCCTGGTTATCCGATACCTTGGAGCAGTGGCCAGTGATCAGTAGCCAGTGCCCAGTCACACTGGCCAGTTCGGGTTTCTGGCTTTCTGTCCACTGGCCACTGAGCACTGACCACTGCTCTCATTTCCCTTGCCGCAGATTCTCGATCACCCGGCGCATCACCGCGCCTCCGTAAGCGCCCGCCGTTCCCGGCAGCGCCGTCAGAAACGATCCATACACCTGGCCCCGCGTAGGCTTCAGCGCCAGGATGGCGTACGCCGCAAATTCCGCCAGCGGGATGAACACCACCACCGCCACCACCCACCGCCAGGGCCAGCGCGGACGCAGCATCCCCAGCAGCATGCACGCCGCCAGCACCAAGAGCGCCGTGAACAGCAAGTCATTCACCATCACGTCTACCCAGCCGGTCCCCATCCCAGCGAGAGCGGCAAGGACGTAGCAAGCCACATCGCTCTTCCTTCGAGGCGAAATTGTGTCGCTTGTCATGCTTGCCGCGCCGGTCTCACTCGGTACTAGGTACTCGCTACTAGCAATTCCTAATACTTGTAAAATCCTCTCCCGCTCTTTCTCCCCAGCCACCCCGCATCCACCATCTTGATCAGCAGCGGACACGGCCGGTACTTTGGATCGCCCAGCCCGTCCAGCATCACCCGCATTATGTCGAGGCAAACGTCGAGCCC
>DATEQW010000139.1:0-13088 GCA_035272245.1 Candidatus Sulfotelmatobacter sp.
TGGAGAGCGGCTGCCTAATTAATTAGGCTGCGTATGCCATTTGTTGATTGGCAATTATCATTTTGCCCACGATTACGGGTGTGTGCACCCCGGCATGCCTCTTGGCCGCAAGCATCTCCGTCGAAGCCGTGACGCCCCCACAGGTGGGTTTGGCCGTAGTCAAAGAACCACTTCCAGACTAGGGTTCTTGCGGGTGGAAGTCAAACAGTTAGGCGACGGCAGTAGTAGCTTGAGGCCTCATCCTGGTGCCATCGCCTCGGTGCAGAACCCGGGGCTCGAACTATTGTCGGCGTCCCGACCATAGAACTCAATAAATATGCTTTACAATATTTAGTTATTTAATGTAACAATTGATTAAATCAATTATACGCCATGGAAGAGACTAATAAACCTTCGATCGACTGGCAAGAGTTGACCCATCTGACCCGAGGCCAGCGAATTATGGTGGAGCGCGTCCGGATTGCCGACAAGGACATTGCCATCGAAGGTAGCTTCGAGCTTCCCCAGTTGGCTCGGCTAGGCGTGGAAGACCAGATTTTCATTATCGCCTTCGTCCGCTCACACGGTTCGATTAAGGAAATGGAACGAGTTTTTGGCGTCAGTTATCCGACGATCAAATCGCGGCTCACGAGGATTGCCGGAAGTCTGGAATTTGTGGAGACAAATCCCACTGCGTCGAAGAGTGAAATTCTGGATCGCCTGCGACGGGGAGAGATGACCGCGGAGGATGCGATCCGGGAGATGGAGGCGTTGCCATGATTCCGTTGGTGGCGGTTGTCAGTCTGCGCGGCCGCGAGAGCCGTACGCTTCGGGTATGGGTACCGTTGATCTTATTGTGGTTGTTGCTGGTGCCGTTGGCGGTGTTGCTATCGCCGCTTATTTTCATCGTTTGTCTCATCTGTCGGGTGAACCCGTTCCGTGCGTTTTCCGTTGGATGGCAAATTCTGCGCGCGCTGAATGATACCGAGGTTGAAATCGAGCATCGCAGCGCCGGAGTCTCGATTTGCGTTTTCTAGGAGTCAAATATGAATGAACATCGTCGTCAGATACTGCAGATGCTCTCCGAGGGAAAAATCAGCGCGGACGAGGCAGAGCGACTGATTTCGGCGCTTGAAGACCGCCCCCCCGTTGGGTCGTCACAAAATGTTTCCGAGTCGGCAACGAAAGCTCGGCCAAAATATCTTCGCGTCCAAGTGGATTCTGAAGAGGCCGGTCATGAAGGCCCCACCAAAGTGAACGTCCGAGTTCCCATGCAACTACTGCGGGCAGGAGTGAAGCTGGCAGGCTTAATTCCGCAGCAAGCCCTGAATAGGGCGAACCAGGCCATTCACGCGCAAGGCATACGGTTCGACCTGAGCCAGATCAAGCCTGAAAACCTGGAAGAGTTGATTGATCAGCTCAGCGATTTGAGCGTCGACGTCGATCAGAAGGATCGTGAAGCAAATGTGAAAGTCAAAGTGTTCTGCGAGTGAAGGACCGAAAGCCTTGATCCGGTGCTCAGCGGCTCGCAAGTTTAGCCTCGAGCCTCGCCCTCACCTCCGGCCACTCCGTGTCCAAAATGCTGAAGTATTTAGTATCGCGCACGCGGCCCGTCCAAGTGATCAGATGTTTGCGTAACGTACCTTCCTCTTTCGCGCCGATGCGCAGAATCGCATTGCGCGATTTCTCATTCAAGGCATCGGTTTTTAGTTCGACGCGGATACACTGCCAGACTTCGAATGCGTGCCGCATCATGAGATATTTGGCTTCCGTGTTGACGGCGCTACGCTGCCATGCCGGTGCAATCCAGGTGGAACCAATCTCCACTCGGCGATTGGCCCGGTCGATATTCATGAAGCGAGTACTGCCGATCACTCGTCCCGATTTGCTTTCGACCGTGGCAAACACGACCGACTCGCCGCGCTCCTGCTCACTCAGTGCTTTCTCAACCAGACGTTCGAAGTCTTCAATCGTCTTCATGGGGTAAGGAATCCACTGGAAGATCTCGTCGAGCACATCTTTGGCGGCTAGCCAAAACAGTTCCGTATGCTCGCGGCGAACTGGTTCGAGGCGGACTACGGAGCCTTGCAGGGTAACGGGAGTCACGATCTGGGTCGAGATCGAAGTCATCGCATTTCCTTTCTTGCCGGGCATGCGTACCATTATCTTGCATCTCGCGATCACCTACGGGCATCTGAACTATGACTTTGAGAAACTGGCCGCAGGAAGCGCCATGTTGACCCACGATGATCTCATCCGTCCAACACGATACAAACGCATGTTGTCAGGAGTGCTGCCGGTGAAATCGCAGTGTCTTCCCTTCGCCCAAATCCCGCACACCACGCGACTTTTCACCGACCTCCTCTCCTATCCCCCTAACGTTCGGCCCTTCTATCCGCACTCTCCGCATTTTGGCGAATGGTTTCGTGCGGAGGCTTCCGCTTTGCAATACGAAGCCTCCTGCCGCGAGCGCGTCAGCGCGATTCTCGAACGGCAGAACGCATCGTGGGACGCTTCGCCGCAAACTTTCGCCAACCTTGAACGCCTTCGACGCGGTGCCGCGGCAATTGTGACCGGGCAACAAGTGGGCCTCTTCGGCGGACCCATGTTCTCCATTTACAAGGCGCTAACGGCGGTTAAATTGGCGGAAGAAGCCGCCGCTGGTGGCGTCGAGGCAGTCCCCATTTTCTGGCTCGCCACCTACGATCACGATCTAGCAGAAGTCAATCACGTCTCGATGCCCGGGCCCGACTACCTGTTGCGGACGCTGACGACCTCCAGTCACAGTATTCCGGGCGCTCCCGTGAGTGAGGTGCGTTTGGGCGACGAGATTCTCCCAGTCGTAGAGGAAGCCGCATCGTTGCTGGGAGACTCTGAAGCGGTGCAGATTCTGCGCGAGTCCTATCGTCCAGGCGAGAGCCTAGGCACGGCCTTTGCGCGATTTTATGCCCGTCTGTTCGCCGCGTGGGGTGTGATTCTTCTCGACGCTTCCGACCCTGAACTGCACCGTGTCGCGGCTCCTATCTATCGCGCGGCGGTGGAGCAATCGTCGGAAATCGATGACGCCCTGCTGGCTCGCGGACAAGCTCTCGAAGCCGCCGATTATCACCAGCAAGTGAAAGTTACTTCGTCATCTGTCCTTGTCTTTACATTGCAAAACGGGGTGCGCACACCGATTCAACGCCGCGCCAGTGGGGGCGCCGCGGAATTTGTGATCGGTAGTGAAGCCGCCGCGGAAAAACTGTCGCCCTCCGAACTCGTGGATCGCATCGCAGAAACGCCCGAAAAATTTAGTCCCAATGTCCTTCTGCGGCCGGTGGTGCAAGACTACCTCTTGCCCACGCTTGCATACGCCGGAGGCGCCGCTGAAGCTGCTTACTTTGCACAGGCGGGGGCGGTCTACGAAAAAATTCTGGGCCGGGTGACGCCTATCGTCCCTCGTTTTTCCGCAACTCTGATCGAGCCCAAAGTACAGCGCTGGCTGCGGCAGTATGGGATCGCGGCGTCGGGCGCATTCCGTGGTCCCGAAGCGCTTCGCCTCGCCTTGGCCGCGCGCACTCTCCCCGCAGGCTTGCAAGAGGCCTTCGAGCGTGCGAACAAATCTGTGGAAGAGTCTTTCTCCAGCCTGCACGAAGCTCTGGCCAAACTGGATGCGACGCTTGTCGACGCCAGCCAAACGGGCGCCTCAAAGATGCGCTACCAACTGGATCGCCTCCGCGAACGCGCCATGGCCGCGGAATTGAAGCGCAGCGAGGTGGTCAGCCGCCACGCCGAAGCGCTGAGCCAAGCCCTTTATCCCAACGGTGCTCTCCAGGAGCGAGGTGTCGCTGCAGTCTACTACGTGGCTCGCCACGGGATTGAACTTCTGAAGAATCTCCACGACTGCATGCGCACCGACTGCCTTGACCATCAGATTGTGGAACTGTAGGCAAACTAATCCGCCTGACTCTTCCACTGCTAGCGGCTCTCGCTGGTCGCCAGATACGTTCCCAGCCCGATCATAATGGCGCCCGCTACCGTTCTCTGTCTGCGCCGGAAGACCGCAGACGAGCGAATCTTTTTTCCCAGCGGCCCTGCCAGCAGGATGACGATCAGATCTGCCGAGGTATTCAGTACCACCGAGACCGTGCCCAGTATCACAAACTGCAGGAAGACATGTCCGGCGCTGCGATTGACGAACTGCGGGATGAATGAAAGAAAAAACAGCGCCGTCTTGGGATTGAGCACTTCCGTTGCAACGCCCTGCCAGAGCGGGTTTCGACTGGCCACACTCGCTTCTGACGGAAGGTTGTCCACGGACAAAGCCTCCGCCTTCCGCGCATCGAGGATCATCCTTACTCCGAGAAAAACACAGATAAGCCGCCCCCACATACTTCACGGCGGAGAATGCCAAGGCCGATCGCGCCAAGATGACCGAAACCCCTAGCGCTGCTGCAAACACGTGGACCATGCCTCCGAGAAACGTTCCCAGCGCCGAGAGCACGCCTTCGCGTTTTCCTCCCGCCAGACATCGGGCCAGCACATACAGCATTCCCGGCCCGGGCGCGATGGCCAGCAAAACTGCGGCCCCTAGGAACAAGAATAGCCTCGTGGAATTGAACATGATGGCGAATATTCTACTTCAGGACGCTAACGCTGCAGCCACTCTTCGAGTTCTTCCACGGATCCCACGCGCGGTTCCTGTCGGTCGCGGTAGGCTCCAGAAACATCAAACAGAACTGCCTGCATGCCCGCATTGCGGGCTCCAACAAAGTCGACCGAGTACACGTCGCCCACATATAAGCACTCGTCGGCGCGTGCGTTCATGGTTTTGAGCGCAGCCTCAAAAATCTCCGGACGGGGCTTCTCGAAGCCCACGATTCCTGAATCTGTAATGCTCTCGAAGCACTCCGCAATGCCGCAGCGCGAAAGGACATTCTCGATCTTGCCGTCGGCGTTCGAGATCACGGCGATGCGGTACCGGGCTCCGATTCGATCGAGAGCCGTGCGCGTGCCCGGCAGAATCTGATCCCAGTTCGCCGACTTCTGCGTATTCTGCACCAGTTCGCCTACCAGCCCGTCGAGGTTTTCATCGAGGTCTTTGAGCAGGTAAGTGTGAAATATCCACCAGAAGCCGTGATCGACCCGACCACTCTGCACCTCCCGATCAAATTCAGTTTTCGTCCTGCGCTCCAGCGCCTGCCATTGTTCAAGCGTGGGATGATGCTCGCTCGGGAGCGGAGCCAGCATGTTCGCCCGGTTCGGAAACAGCAGGGTATTGCCGACATCGAAGAAAATTACGCGCCGTTCAGCCATCTCTCCATCTTATCGAAACTTTCCGTCAAAACACCCGGGCCCTCACTGGATCCACGCTCCTTACCCACGGGGAATGAGCCGTTGTTCGCGGTGACGCTTGTTCCGTGACCGGAGCCGGGAAAAAATGTAATATCCAATCCATCGTTCCAGGGATGAGGGCGTCCCTGGCGCGGAATTCGGGCGTGCTATGGCTCTTCCTCTAACCAGCAAGGTGGTCGCAGGCGTGGCGCGAACCAAATTCGCAGTCTCGATGTACAATCTCGCCCACGCTCCTTTGCTTGCGGCCCTCGTGCTCCTGCAACGCCATGCCAGCCGCCGCAACGACGTCTACAACATTCTTTGGGCGGTCGTATTCGGCTTCGCCACCATCAATATTCTCAGCCTCGCGGCACGACGTTTCGAGCCCAATCGCCGCGGGCTCACCTTCGGCGAGTTGATGGCCGTGCTCATTGTCCTGCTGTCCATTTTCCTGCTCGGCTGGGAACTGCTTAATGTTTTTCGCATCTTCCCTATTAAAATTCAGCGGTGAGCGCGGAGCTGTGTTTTTGCGGTATGATTCGCACAATGGCGAAGAGTCCCCCTAACTTCGAAGTCACCTGCCCCTGCTGCAGCGCGCTGTTGAAAGTAGACACGGAAACCCGTTCCGTGATCGCCCACACCGCGGCGGTGAAGCCCCGTATGTTTAACGATATGGAGGACGCCGCCCGCGCCATGAAGGAGCAGGACACCCGCCGCGAATCCATCTTCCGGCAATCCGTCGAGGCGCAGAAACATGCCTCCGAACTGCTCGAAAAGAAGTTTCAGGAGGCGGTCAAGAAGGCCAAGGAGTCTCCCGACACTGGTAAGCCCATTCGGGATTTTGACCTGGATTAGTGGACCATAGTTGGTCCGGTAGAATCTGACGCCATGCCGACTCGTCCACTGCTTCTCGGCCACCGTGGCGCGAGAGCCGAAAAATCCATCCCCGAAAACACGCTGGCTTCTTTCGATTGCGCGCTGGCCCAGGGATGCGACGGCTTCGAATTCGACGTGCGACTCTCGGCCGATGAGCAGCCAGTGATCTGCCACGATGTCAGGATCCACGGCTTTGAGATCGCGCAGACTTCGTCTAACCAATTAGCCCTCCCGACTCTTCGGGATGTCCTGAAGCGCTACCAATCCTCTGCCTTCCTCGATATCGAACTCAAAGTATTAGGATTGGAAGCCATCACGCTGAAATTATTGCGGACATATCCTCCGGCTCGCGGATACGTAGTTTCTTCATTTCTTCCCGAAGTGTTGCAAGTCATGCATGGCATGGACGCGACCATTCCGCTTGGCCTGATTTGCGAAACCCGCGCCCAGTTCGGTCTTTGGTCCCAGCTACCGGTCCAGTACGTAATCTCTCAGCATAACTTGGCTCGGCAGAATGTCATCACGAAGGTTAAGGATTCAGGCAAGAAGTTATACGTGTGGACGGTGAATTCCACTACAGACATACGCCGATTGGCCGACCGTGGCGTGGACGGCATTATCTCCGACCACCCCAAGCGCCTCGCCCGCGTATTTGGCGCGTCGATCGAAGCTCAGAAATAAATCCTGAAAATGTCGGTCTTTAAGAAATCCCAGGGGGCGCGAGTCGCGTTAGTCTGCGGCTGCTTCGAACGTATCGGTGCCCGGTCGAACTGGACGCAGAAAAGCGGCGCGCTCCATTTCGAAAGCTTCCAGGTTGGCGCCCATCGAAAGGTCATTCCACCCGAGAACGGCCCCGATGCGCAGCGCGGCTTCGCGGCTGCACGACTCTGACCAGCAGGGGCCCAGCGCCACCGGCACGCGGCGCAACAGAACATCTGCCAGCGTTACCGCGAACTCTCTTCGATAAGCCTCCACCACTTCCGCGATCACATGGGAAGTGTGCGGACAGATTGGTGCCCGCAACTCGGCACTCACCAGAGCCATGCGGGCAATATCTGCGGCACGTTTTCCATGCCACTCCAGCATGCCCCGCGCCGATTCTTCGCTCACTGCACCAATCCGCGCAATCTCCAGCACCGCATCGTCCAGCAACGGATCAAGCGCAGGCCCGGGTCCCAGCGCAATCGGATTCGGTTCAGTGGCTTGCAAGCCGATGGTTCGCGCACATTCGCGGGCCAATGAAGCCGCAGTCGTCAACTTCCCGCCGATGACGGAGATCATCCGCGCCGCCCCATCATCGGCGTGATCGTGCAAGATGTGCCGCCGCGTCACTGCGGAAGGACTATTATCCGGCGAGTATGGCAGAGGCCGGACTCCGGCAAATGCGTGCTTCACATTCTGTGCCGAGATCTTCGCCTTGGGGAATAGTTGCGCCACAGAGCGCACCAGATAATTGATTTCGTCCGGCGATGGAACCGTCTTTCCCGGGTCGCCGTTGTCGGCGACTTCCGTCGTGCCCACCAGCATTTGATCATTCCACGGCAAAACAAAAAACGGACGGCCATCCACCGCTTCGGTATAAACCGCGGCATTCGGAGGACCTGAAAAGCGCGGCAATACGATGTGGGAGCCCCGCAACCCACCCACCATGGGCTTCGCCATGCGGATGGAAGACCGCTGGCATACGCGGTCCGCCCACGGCCCGCTGCAGTTAATCACCCAACCGGCATCGACCCGTTCGTCGCGGCCCCTGATCTGGTCGCGCAACAGCACTCCATGCACTCGTCCGTGGGCTACATCAACTGCCAGCGCCTCGGTGTGATTGCGGACGATCGCCCCTGCGTCCACCGCTTCTAGCAACCATTCCGCAACCAGCCTTTCAGGGAATTCGCATTGCGCATCTTCGTAATTGAAGAACGACCACCGGTGTCCCGCGTCCAGCGCCCGCTCCAGGCGCTTCAATTCCATTTCAGTAGTTCCTGAGCTGGTTGTTTTTCCTGCCATCCGCTGGTAGAGCCACAATCCCGCGCGCACTTGCATTGCGCTACGTTGGCTCTTCTTGTTTAAAAGCAGCAGAAAATGCATCGGATGCACCAGATGTGATTCTTCCCGGAGCAATCGCTCGCGCTCCCGCAATGATTCCCGGACCAGGCTGAGCTCCCCATGCTCGAGATAGCGGAGCCCGCCGTGAATGATGCGTGTGGAACGGCTAGTTACTCCCGAGGCAAAATCGTTCTGCTCGATCAGCAGCGTGTGCTTTCCCGCCCGGGCACACTCCCGCGCAATGGCGACGCCATTGATGCCGCCGCCAATCACCACCACGTGAAAGTGCTGGCCTTCCAGGCTCGCCCGCGGATTTGCCGCTAATACCATTTGGCTGGATGCACCACGGTAACTTCTTACTAGGTTACTAAACCCGGTCTCGTGCGCATACACTGCGACCTGTAGAGTGTGCATTGAGTTACTTGCAAGGAACAGGTCACCTTGGTGCTGCAACGCTCTTGGCCAAAAGTCGTGACGCCGTGCCGAAACTATTGAAAACTATACAAAAAACAACCGGCCTTGCCGCGGTTGCAGGCAGGCCGGCGTCTCCAACAAACCTCTTAAGATTTATGCGGCCTTCCGCGCCGTCTTTCCGCTGGCGTTGGCGCCCTTGGAGAACAAATCGATCATCTCGCGATTGAAGGCCGGGATGTCATCCGGCTTGCGGCTCGTGACCACGCCGTTACTCAAAACTACTTCTTCATCGACCCATGTGCCGCCCGCATTTCGAATATCGGTCTTTAACGAAGGCCACGAAGTAATCGTCCGTCCCTGCACCGCGCCCGCCTCCACCAGCATCCACGGTCCATGGCAAATCGCTGCCACCGGCTTGGCATGTTCGAAAAAATGTTTCACAAACCTCACCGCATCCGGATTCATCCGCAAGTGATCGGGGTTCATGACTCCGCCCGGTAACAGTAGGGCGTCATATTGCGAAGGATCCGCGGAGTTCAGCGGAACGTCGACGGACACTTGATCACCCCAATCTTTCTTGTCCCAGCCCTTAATTTTTTTCTCAGTAGGAGACACTACCTGCGTTTGTGCGCCGGCTTCTTCCAGCGCTTTCTTTGGTTTCGTTAGTTCCGACTGCTCAAATCCATCGGTCGCCAGTATTGCAATAATCTTGCCCTGAAGATTATTCGGCATGGGATTTCCTCCTTGAAGATTTTGATTGCCAGTCCACGGTTGGATGCCGCGGCGACAGTCGTGGTTTGTCGATATTCGTAAAGCGTGGGAATGCGCGTTGCCCGTATGGAGCGGCTCGTTTAAAGTGGATGCAAATGTCCACCACTGGCGAACGCTTCGAGCGCGCAGTCGCGATCATGGAACGCCTGCGGGCTCCCGGAGGCTGTCCCTGGGATCGCGAGCAGACGTTCGATTCCATTAAGCCCTACACGCTGGAAGAGACCTACGAGGTTCTCGAAGCGATCGATAATCGCGATTGGAATGAACTTCCCGGCGAACTGGGCGATTTATTGTTGCAGGTCCTTTTTTATTCAGAAATGGGCAAAGAGCAGGGGACGTTTTCGATTGATGACGTTCTGGATCGACTGTCGAACAAACTTGTGAATCGGCATCCTCACGTGTTTGGGGACGCGAAAGCCGACACTTCTGCCGACGTAAAACGCAACTGGGAGGCTCTGAAGGTCGAGGAACGAAAGCAGCGCCTTGCGGAAGGTGCGGAGACAGCGGAAGAAGCGGCGACGAACGCCGCCCCGTCTTCCATCCTGGCTGGAATATCATCCTCGATGCCCGCGTTGCTGGAGGCGCATAAACTCAGCTCGCGCGCCGCACAGGTTGGCTTCGACTGGCCCCACATCGAAGCTTTATTCGACAAACTTGCCGAGGAGACGGACGAACTGCGCGAGCATCTGCAAGAGTTTCCCGCCCCCGGTCCGCGCCCGGAGGGCCGCGGCATTGCCGGGTCCGGGCGGCAGGCCATTCCGGAAGATTTGCGGGAGCGGATGGAGGAAGAGGTCGGCGATCTTTTTTTTGTACTCGTCAATGTCGCCCGCTATCTGGCGCTCGATCCTGAATCCGCTCTGCGGAAGATGAACCGCAAGTTTCGCCGTCGCTTTCAATGGATTGAGGTACAACTTTACGAGAAAGGGATTCCTCTCGAACGCGCTTCGATGGATGATCTGGAGTCCCTTTGGCAGCAGGCCAAGCAACAGGAGCGGCAAGCGTGAGCCCGGACTCCATCGTAATTCGCCGCTCTCACGGACTTGAGGAACTGAAAGCATGCGTGGCCTTGCAAAAAGACGTATGGAATTTCACCGACGCCGAGCTGGTTCCACTGCGCATGTTCGTCGTAGCGGAGAAAGTCGGCGGACAGGTGATGGGTGCCTTCGACGGCAACGAAATGGTGGGCTTTGCGCTTTCAGTGCCCGGCACGCGCTCCGGCCATATCTATCTGCACTCGCACATGCTCGCCGTCTGCAAGGACTACCGCAACAGCGGGTTGGGTCGTCGGCTCAAGTTGCTGCAACGCGAAGACGCACTGGCGCGTGGCATTGAGTTGATCGAGTGGACCTTCGATCCGCTAGAAATAAAGAACGCTTATCTCAACATCGAGAAGCTGGGAGCGATTGCGCGCCGGTACAACATCAATCAATATGGAATCACGTCGTCGCCCCTGCAAGGTGGACTCCCCAGCGATCGTTTGATCGCCGAATGGTGGCTGAAATCCAGGCGAGTCGAAGCCTTGCTGGCAACCGGCAAGATTCCCGCGTCCAAGCAAAAATTAACGATCGAAGTTCCGGCGCAGATTTATGAATGGAAGGCGGCAGCGGAGACCAAAAGCAAGGCGCAGCAGGTGCAAGAACGCAATCGCGAGCAGTTTCTTCGGGCATTTGACGACGACCTTACCGTGCTAGGGTATGAACGCGACTCTGATGGCAATGGCAGATTTCTACTCGGTAATTGGGATGAGAAGTGGTCGTACGCGTCACAGGAATAATTCGCCAGCACATCGTACCAAGTATCTAGTACGCACGGCATTCCGATACTAGGTGCTGGATACTCGGTTCTAGGTACTGAACTATGAAAGTTGAAGCCATTACGCTGCGCGAGATTCAAATGCCACTCGTCCATTTTTTCGAGACGAGTTTTGGGCGCACCTACAGCCGCCGCATCTTGCTGCTTACTGCGCATTGTGAAGGCGTGAATGGATGGGCGGAGTGCGTAGCCGGAGAGGACCCTTTTTATAGCAGCGAGTGGATCGAGAGCAGCTGGCCAACAATTACTCGTTATCTTGCCACCGCTGTTCTCGGTCGCAACCTCGACGCAGCACGCGACTGCGCCGCGCTTTTCTCCAGGGTTCGCGGCCACCGCATGGCCAAAGCCGCGGTCGAAAATGCTCTATGGGATGCCGAGGCGAAGCAGAAAAATCAACCTCTGTGGAAGCTGCTGAGTGGCACGCGAACTGAAATCCCCTGTGGAGTCTCCATAGGGATCCAGGATTCGGTCGAACAGTTACTCGAGAAAATCAAGATCGAACTGGCCGCAGGCTACCGCCGGATCAAGGTGAAAGTAAAACCTGGCTGGGATGTGAACGTATTAGAGAAAATCCGCTCGCGTTGGGCTGACATTACGCTGAGCTGCGATGCTAACTCCGCCTACACGCTCGATCAGGTGGAACACCTGCGGACCTTCGATCAGTTCAACTTGCTGATGATCGAACAGCCGCTATGGGACGATGACATTTTCTACCACGCGCGCCTGCAAAAGGAATTGCGCACTGCCATTTGCCTGGATGAATCGATCATCAATGCGCGGGCCGCAGCCGTCGCCGTGGAAACTGCCGCCTGCCGCATCGTCAACATCAAAGTTGGACGCGTGGGCGGGTTCACCGAAGCCAAGAAAATCCACGACATCTGTCAGGCGCAGAGTATTCCCGTTTGGTGCGGCGGCATGCTGGAATCGGGCATCGGCCGCGCTCACAACATAGCCCTGTCCACCCTACAAAATTTTCATCTGCCGGGAGATGTTTCCGCCTCCAAGCGATATTGGAAGGAAGACATTATTGAACCGGAGGTCGAGGTGTCATCGCAAGGGATGATTGCCGTCAGCGACCAGCCAGGGACTGGCTACCGCATTAAGGAAGACCTGATCGAAAAGCTGACTGTGCGCAAGGAAACGATTCGTGCAAGCGCGTGACATCGAATCGCTTTAGTGCGACCGGCTCTCGATCTCCACTGCCCCATTGGAGCGGTTCTGTGCCAATTTGGCCTCTTCCGCCTTTAGCAGCTGTACTCCCTGAGCAAACGTGGTGTCGGCGGGCACGAGCCGGAAGTCATCAAAAACTTCATCGGATTTGATGGACAAGCTTTTGAACAGCAGAATCTTGCCCGTAAACGCAAGCGACATACGGGAAATCTCCCACGAATCGTGCCCCGCGTCGCACTGTTGCACAAGAAAGTGGCCGCCCTTATCGAGGTGTCCCAGAATTCCCCAGCCAAAGCTAACCTCTTTGAACAAGGTTCCGTCGATCTTAGCGATCCTCCGCGCGACCGGATCGATTACAACCACCCCCTTCATTCCCACCAATACCTGCTCCACGCGAGAAGGCGGCTGGTAGCCGGGGTTGGGACGGAATCTCAAACGTACTAGCCGCACCCCGGGTTGACCCAAGCCAGCGGAGCCTTCTTCCTCGCCGTCGTAGTCGAACAAGAAAGCCTCGGGCAAGGCTTTCACGATACGTAGCGTGTGCTCGGTGTTTTCCTGTTCCTGCGAATGCTTGTGCCTGAGCAGATCGGGATTGTTCGCCATCTCGCTCAGGCGGTTTTCCTCGTCTTTTTTCTGCTCCGGCGTGAGCGGCTTGTCGTTATAGGCAACCGTCATTCCGACCATCGCCTGCTGGGTCTCCGCATAAAGCC
>DATEQW010000140.1:0-5081 GCA_035272245.1 Candidatus Sulfotelmatobacter sp.
CTGGTTTCCCCAGCGAAGGTTTATGTGCCTGCCGCGCCACGCTGACGATCGGCAAACGAAGTCTAGATTCGGTGGCCCCCATGCGACCGGATATCCCCGTCCTGTTGTTTGAGGGAATCGGAAGTCAAACACCCGTGATGGTGCGTTTCGTTGACGCTTACCTACGGAAGAAGGATCAACCGGGAAATGAGCTAGGCGATTTGGAGGCATGAGAGCAGTACGGTTTTCGAGGCGACAAGCGATGACGTAACGTGTGAGAGGTAATTTCTATGAAAACGATGCCGTGGATCACTCTGATTCTGTTTGCAACGCAGTTGTCGGCACAGAGTTCGATTCCCGCTGGAACCATCCTTCCGGTGCAATTGAATTCTTCTCTGAATTCGCGAAAGCTCAGCACTGGGCAGGTCATCACGGCTCGCGTGATGCAGGATGTTCCGCTGCCGTCTGGATCGAAGATTCGTGCTGGCGCAAAAGTAATCGGTCACGTGACCGCCGTAAAGCTCGCGAACGGTGCACAAGTGTCCCTCCGGTTTGACACTCTAGTGGCTGGCCACCACCAGATACCGGTCACAACCGATTTGAGAGCGCTGGCATCGATGATGGCCGTGGAGGAGGCACAGATTCCGGCGTTTGGTCCCGATCGAGGAACCTCGGAGGACGCATGGACCACGGAACAAATCGGAGGCGAGGTGGTCTATCGTGGGGGCGGGCCGGTCGCCAATGGCTTGCAGTTTGTCGGCAAGCCAGCGCCCAATGGCGTTCTGGTCCAGGTTTCCAGTAAGCCGGGAAGCGAGTGCCGCGGCGATATCGGCGGCGACGACCGAATGCAAGCGCTCTGGGTATTTTCGTCCGATGCATGCGGCGCTTATGGTTTCGCGAATGTGGCAATAACCCACGCGGGACGCACGAATCCGAGGGGCGAGATCATACTGACCGCAGACCACGGCGACCTGAATGTGAGGGGCGGCAGCGGAATGTTGCTGCGGGTGATCGGCGAGAGGAATGAGAGTGTGAAGGCGCGCCTTATCCGCGACTTGCGCTTCGGAGGTGAGGACGGCATGCCACGAGCAGTCCGCTGTATGCAGGACCGCCCGTGGCATGGTCCAGACCGGGGAGCCAAAACCTAAGCCCCAGATTTCCGCCCATGGCTCAGGTCGGGATTCATGTAACGCGGCTGCGATCTTTGGCATCTGTATGTATGTATCGGAAATTTGTGGTGTTCGAATTACGGACGCTGCGTCCTAGGACAAGCAGGCAGGAGCGTGTATGAAATGGAAATTGCTTATTAAGTCCGCTGACGGCGCTGTTATCGCCTGCGCACTCGCGTTATCGATCTTCGCGGGAGCATTTCTGGCTACTCCCACCTGGGCACAAGATCAACCCCCGGCACAAGACCAGCCGCAAGCTCCTCCTCCGCCGGCCGCCCCGGGTCAGCCGCCGACCGCGCCCTTGTCTCCTGAACAGTTGCAAGAGTTGGTGGCTCCAATCGCGCTTTATCCCGATGCTCTCGTGGCCCAGATTCTTGCTGCATCCGCCTACCCAACACAAATTGTCGAGGCGGAACGATTCCTTCAAGGGAACCCGAATCTTAAGGGTAAGGATTTGGGCGACGCCGTCGATCAGCAGGACTGGGATCCGAGCGTGAAAGCCCTCACCCAGTTTCCTTCTGTGCTGGCAAATCTGGACAAGAACCTGTCTTGGACCTCCGAACTTGGCGATGCCAATCTCAACCAGCAAGCCGATGTGATGCAGGCCATCCAGTATATGCGCAAGAAAGCCAAGGATGCGGGCAACTTAAAAACTACGCCGCAGCAGAAAGTAGAAGACCACGGTTCCGACATTGACATTGAGCCGGCGGATCCCGACGTCGTCTACGTTCCGGAGTACGATCCCGGGTTGGTCTACGGGTACCCGGTTGTACTTTGGCCGGGCTTTTATCCCTGGTGGGGTGTTGGTGGGCCGTATATCTCTTTCGGAATCGGTTTCGGTATTGGCCCCTTCTTCGGATTCGGCTGGGGCTGGGGTGGCTGGGGGCTCGATTGGCACCACGGATACGTCCGTTACGGAGGCGGTCGGTATGGGTTTCACAGCCACGCGTTCTATGACCGCAACGCCTACTTTCACGGAAACTACCGAGGCTCCGGGCCTTATGGGCGGGGCGATCGCGGCGCCCGCGGGTTTGCCGGCAACGAAGGCAGGGGTTTTTCCGGGGGCAGAGGTTCTAGCGGGACCCGCTCGGGTGCCTTCGGTGGAGTTAGCCGCGGCGGGGACGCGCGGGGCTTTTCCTCCCGGGGACAATCCAGCTTTGGCGGCGGAGGGTTTCACGGTGGCGGCGGCGGTGGATTTCACGGTGGTGGTGGCGGGGGTAGGCGCTAGCCGCGTAGTGAGTTGAAGACGCTTCGGCCTTGAAGCGCGCGAGGAACGAGGAAAACGATATGAAAGCTATGACATCGGAAAGAGTCTGTTCACGAGGCTGTTTGATTGGCGCTGGTCGCGTAATTGCCGCTGCAACTCTCACGGTTCTGGCATTTTCTTCAGGTTTGGCGGCAGCACAATCCAGCGCGCAGGGAACTGCGTCGAGCGCCCCGGCCTCGATGAAACGAAAATTCGACCCGCCCCAAGCCGGACAGCAGACATTTCCTTCTGCAGCCGAAGCCACTCAGACGTTGGTTGCAGCCCTCAAGGGCGCCGACCAGGCATCGTTGTTAAAGGTGCTGGGATCGAATGCGATGAGCATCGTCTCCTCGGGCGATGATGCCGAAGACAAGAGTAATCGAGATCAATTCGTCCAGAAATACCAGCAGATGCATCGTCTCGTGATGGAACCGGATGGCTCGACGACCCTCTACATCGGCGCGGAAAACTGGCCCACTCCAATCCCGCTCGTGCGTCAAGGCGACTCTTGGTATTTCGACACGGCGGCTGGAAAGCAGGAAATCCTCTATCGAAGGATCGGGAAGAATGAGCTCGCCACCATACAAGTGTGCAGCGAACTCGTCGACGCGGAGAAGGAATATTACGGGCAACCGCACGACGGCGACTCGAACCCTCAGTATGCGCAGAAATTCTTGAGCGATCCCGGCAAGCACAACGGCCTCTACTGGGAGACCTCCGCCGGAGAAGCCGCCAGCCCGATCGGTCCTCTTCTTGCCTCGGCCGCGATTGAGGATAGTCAGAAGTCCCAACCGTTCCAGGGCTATTATTTTCGAATCCTGAAAGCTGAGGGAACCAAGGCGCACGGCAGCGAGCGCAGCTTTATTGTGGACGGGAAAATGACACGCGGCTTCGCATTCCTCGCCTACCCCGCGGAGTATCGCTCCTCGGGAGTGATGACCTTCATCGTCGATCAAGACGGAATCGTGTATGAAAAAGATCTCGGCCCCAAGACCGCCCAGATCGCGAAAACTCTAACCCGCTACGACCGAGATGCAAGCTGGCGTAAGGCCGATTAACTGGCGGGCCACTGGAGGACCGGGATTTCAGGCACGTGCAGTTTGTAACCCGCGGCGCTGAATGCTAGACTTTGACTTCGGCGAAGTCCCAGCCTTTGTCAGTGAGCGGGAGTAGTTCAGCGGTAGAACGCCAGCTTCCCAAGCTGGATGTCGCCGGTTCGATCCCGGTCTCCCGCTCCATCTCTTCAATAAACGAAACCGAAGTCGCTCCTTTTTCTGCTGTCAGTTAGAAGTCCTCACTGACTTCCCCGCACCTGTACATGTCCGCCGGACCGGCAAACGGTACCGCGGTTATGTTGTTATTTGTTAACAGGGAACTAAGCTCCTCTATAGTGCCGCGAAGCGGCGCTAAAGGGTGGGGGAGCTACGCTTGATTCGGAGAACAAGAGGAACGTACCTGCGGCGGGCGCTTTTCCTTGCCCTGATGTCAGCATTGCTGCTAGCGGCAGCTGCTCCGATGTGCCGCGCACAGGGCGAAGATGATGACGATGATGCCAACCCCGCTCAGCGCTCAGCCTCGCTAAACCTGACCTTCGACAGCCGCGGCAACACCAAAGCTCATCTTCTACTCGACCAATCCCCCAGCAACTGGCAACCGATTCAAGCTGCTCTGGCCCAGAGTCTGCATTGTCCGCCGCAAGCATTCGCACATCCTTCAGCTACGTCTTCAGCCCGTGGGTGGGCGCGCATGAAGCCGGAGCAGCTGGCGCAATACGAAAAGTTCGTCCATGACGCCAATCAGCGACAGCTTCAGGCAACTTGTAGCCATGTGCTGAGCGCGAGCGGTTGGATGGTAAGCGGCGCACTGCCGCTGCAACCCCTCGCCGATGCGCTGGCAGCGTCGGGAGAGCAGTTGTTGTTCGTCAGCGTGCAGCGCCCTCGAGCAGGTTTTGAAGAACAAAGTTCTCAGGGCTTGCAATTGAATCGCTTAGCTAGCCAGCCCGACAATGCGCGATTCCTCTTCTACAGCTACCCGCTCGGGACTTCAAGTTCCGTCCCGTCGCTCCGCTTGGCCTACGGCTACCGCAATTCGGACCTGCTGCGGCAATGCACCATGTCTGCGGGATTTCTCCTGCTTCCGATCTTTCTGATTCTCTGGATGCGCCGCGCCGCCCTGAAAGACGCTCTCCAGGATCCAAGCGCGGCATGGTTCAGCTATTTCAAGACCCTCCAGTGGTGCGTAAACGCCACCATGCTCCTCTGGATGGTCGCACGTACCAGCTTCCGCCAGGGCGTGCAGGATCTGGTCGCGTTCCGCCTGCCTGACGGAGGATGGCAATCTACCATCGCTCGCACGCTGGTGGTCATCGTTCCACCGTGGGTCGTCTATCTGCTCTGCCTTTTCCTTTCTTACAAGGTGTTCGTGCAATTTCGCGGCAATCAATGGACGCGCCGCCAGTTTATGCTTGAGCGCGCGCTGGAAGTGGGGGCGCAATTTCTTCCCCTCATGTTCTTCTGCTGCGCACTGGATTTTCTCGGCACATCACCCAAGCTGCTGGTAGTTCTTATGTTGGCCGCCTATGTCTCGCGCGTGGTGTGCCTGCGCGCCAAGATCAGAGTGTCAGGCGCCGGCCCCGAAGCGCTTACTACCGGCGAATTGCGCGACCGGGTTTTCGAAATGGCGAAGCG
>DATEQW010000141.1:0-10623 GCA_035272245.1 Candidatus Sulfotelmatobacter sp.
CTTCGTCACCCTGGAGATCTCTAATACCACGCCGCTGCCGGCGCGCATTTACGCCAACGAAGGACTATGCCAGATTCTTTTCTTCCAGTCCGACGAAGTCTGCGAAACCAGCTACGCCGACCGCAAGGGAAAATACCAGTCCCAGCAGGGAATTGTGCTGCCGAAGTTGTAGGCCAGCCGTCTATCTCTGGACATGGAAGAGGTGGCACGTGAACTGGTGGCAACGGTGCATAGGTCTGCTGTTTGCTGTGACCCTGGTCACGAGTGGGGTCGCCCAAACGCAAACTGCCTCCTCTTTCGCCTTGTCTGCCGATCTATCCCGCTACTACTTTAAAACTCCAGAGGAAGAAGTTGCGGCCCGCGCCGAGTTGAATACGGCGCTGGACCAGATGGAGCGCTTCAAGGGACAAATCAACTCCGCGGCCCAGTTGCTTGATGCCCTGCGGAGCTACGATGCGGTTCAAAGGCTTTTCGCCAAACATGAAGCCTACCTGCACCTCCGCTGTTCTCTTGAGCGCAAGGACCGAGCCTGTGATGCCGACCAGGCACTGGAATCCGAAGTAGATACCAAGACTGCATTTCTCGATCCCGAAATTCTTTCCATCCCCGAGCATCGTCTGGATGCATTTTTCAGGGAGGAACCGGCGCTGGCGGAATATCAGTTTGCGCTTTCCGATATTCGCCGTGACGCACCGCATCTGATGCCAGGGCCTGAGCAGGCATTGCTTGACGAGTTCCGGCCGCAAATCGCCGACTGGCAGTACGATTTGTACGGGCAGATTTTGGCCGGCATCTCGTTCGGGACACTGCAAACGTCCTCAGGACCGCTGGATGTGGTCCGCCAGCGAAATCTTATTGCCACAAACGCGGATGCCCGGGTGCGGGAAGAGGGATTCAAGCGGCGCTATGCGGGATACGCCAGTCAGCGCGATCTGCTTGCTTTCGCACTGATTCACACCGTCCAGGCGCAAACTGCTCTCGCAAGAACGCACCACTATGCAGAT
Organism: Candidatus Sulfotelmatobacter sp.; assembly: GCA_035272245.1. Lineage (GTDB taxonomy): Bacteria > Acidobacteriota > Terriglobia > Terriglobales > Acidobacteriaceae > Sulfotelmatobacter. The sequence continues at coordinate 1,005 of DATEQW010000141.1, forward strand.
GCCCCCGCGCGCAAATACGATGGCCTCTATTGCAAGCCAGAGGACACGCGCAGACTGCTCTCTGCGATGGCGCAGCACGGTGACACAGTCAAGCGCTACGAGAAAATTCACTCCCAGGACATCGAGCGGGCCGATCATCAACCGGCACATGAGTGGGACATGGCGGCTCCGGTGCCGGGCTTCACGCCGCCCATCACTGCGCTAGCGGAAGCTCGCTCCGTCTTCCATGACGCTTTTGCCGGCCTCGGCAAAGACTACCAGGCTGAATTCGATGCCTTGCTCGATCCCTCCAACGGTCGCGCCGACGTTCTGCCCGGAGGCGCTCCCAACCGCTACGGCGGAGGTTTTTCGGTCGGCTTTACCGGCAGTACCAGCATTCTGTTCTACGGCCGTTATGACGGAACCTTCAAGGATCTCTCCGTGATCGCGCACGAAGGGGGTCATGCCGTCCACCGGCAGCTCATGACCGAAGCTGGCGTGCCACCGTCTTATGCCCGCGGTCCGCACTTTCTATTCGAGTCGTTCGCCGAGTTTAACGAGTTGCTTCTGGCTGACTTTATGGCGCAGCGTGCCACCGCTCCCGAACTGAAGCGCTACTATCTCGAACGGTGGATGAACATCAAGGGGCTAGATGCCTTGTACGGCGCGCAGGACGCGGTGCTGGAACAGGCGATCTACGATGGTGTCGGCGCTGGCACAGTTCGCAACGCCGATGACCTGGATAATCTGACATTAAAGACTGACGGCCAGTTTTCGCAGTTTCCCGCATTCACTCCCGAGTCGCGCACACGCTGGGCCACCGTCTCGCTCATGTATGAGGATCCGCTGTACGACGTGAACTATGTTTACGGTGGGCTGCTCGCACTGAAGTACTATCAGCTCTACTCAACCAGACGGGACTGGTTTGTGCCGCGCTACGTCGCACTGCTTCGGAATGGGTTCAATCGGCCGCCTGCGGAATTGCTAAAGCAGTTTCTCGGAATCGACCTCACCGGGCCGGGGCTGTTGAATGACGGCTTGGAGCTGTTGAACCGGCGACTGGACCAATTGGAGGCGAGTTCCGCTGGAAAGTAAGCCGCTCTAGGAGTTCGTTGCGCACCCAGTTGTTGCCGCTACCGCCCGTTCTCATCTTCCTTGAACATGTACTTGATGGCGGGCTTGTAAATCATCAGGTTTGGACCACCATCTTCTCGGACCACCTTGATGCAACTCTTGTCATACCATTCGATGATGCCGTGCACTTCTTCGCCGTCACGCAGCACAATCACCATCGGCGTTCTCGACTGCATCTGCTTCTGGTAATAAAAATTCTCCGCGTTAGTTTGCTCCGGTGGTGCGCTCTTTCGTCCGCCGCCCCCACCTCCGCCCATGGAACGATCGCCACGGTCGCCGCGATCATAACTACGATCCGGCCCGCGCTCCATTCCACGTTCCGGGCGCTCGTGCCGCTCCCGGCGCTCTGCCACCTGCATATGGCCGGGATTATGGTTGGAGTTGTGATTGCCGTGATTATGGTCCACGCGCGGCAGCGCGGGACGGATCAGCTTGCGGTTGGCAAAATTGTCTTGTTCGTCCGACGGCTTGACTGGGGTCGGATCCATTGTCTCTTTCATAGTGGCGCTACTCCTGCACACCCTCTCGCGCAAACCGCAACGTCAAAGGAGCCCTTGAGAGTATTTACGAAGGCGTGAAATTTAACCTACCGTACCACAGGAGTCTTCCCAAAACAATCCTACTGTCGTGCCAGTGTCGTGCCGTTTTCGGGCATCCGTAGGCCAAATCTTGCACATGCCGTTGGCTCACTTCAGCTCGTGTTTGTCATGTCGGTGCCCTTTCGCTCCCTGCCACTCCAGGTCACCAGCGCCACCAGGGTTGCGATCACTACCACGGTCCATGCCAGAACTGGCGGATACATGCCGCGATAGCGGTTTTCCGCTAGCTTCGCTTGAATCACTACATTCCGTGAGGAAAGCAGATTCCCCAGTTGATACGCGAATCCCGGAAACGTGCCGCGCACCGCCGATGGAGAGAGTTCGTTCAAATGCGCGGGAATCACTCCCCATGCGCCCTGCACCATGAATTGCATTAAAAATCCGCCAAGTGCCAGCATCGGAACGTTGTGCGAGTACGCCCACAAGGGAATCACCGGAATCGCCAGCAGCGCGGCGATCACGATGGCTCGCCGCCGTCCGATCTTCTCCGACCAGGTACCAAACAAAATGCCGCCCAGCAGCGCGCCGATCATGCCTATCACCGTGATCAACATAACCGTTTGCGGTGAGAATTGATGTCCCTTGGTCAGAAATGTCGGATACAGATCCTGGGTTCCGTGGCTGAAGGAATTGAAGGCGAACATCAGGAGCACCAACAGGAGGAAGGTGCCAAAGTAGGTCAAGATGTCCTTCCCTAGCCGGCTCTCAGCCTTTTTCGATACTTGCCCCTGCAACCACGCCGGAGACTCATCCACCTTGCTGCGAATGTAAATCACCAGAAACGCCGGCAGCGCTCCGATTACAAACATTCCCCGCCAGCCCACGAAGTGAAACGCCGTCCCGTAGACCAAGGCCGCCATCAAGTAGCCCACGGCGTAACCTTCCTGCAGCAAGCCGGAGAAAAATCCACGTCCTTCCGCGGGAAGGGTCTCGAATGCCAATGCCGCGCCCACGCCCCACTCACCGCCCATCGCGATTCCAAATAACGCCCGCGTGATCAGGAATACTTTCAACGAAGGAGCGAACGCTGATGCCAGCTCGAACACCGAATAGGCGATGATATCCACCATCAGCGTGACTCGCCGACCGTACTTGTCGGCCATCAGTCCGAAAAGAAACGCGCCCACGGGACGAAACGCCAGCGTGATGAAAATCGCTTCTGCCACCGCAGAAATCTTGGCTTGGAATTGCGTGGCGATCGCGCTCACGCAGAAGGTGAGAATGAAGAAATCAAATGCATCCAGCGACCAGCCCAGGAAACAGGCCGTGAACGTGTTCTTCTGCACCGGCGTCAGCCGGCGAAAGTGGCCGAGAAACTCCATCAGGATTCCTCCGCGTTTTTCGGAACGCACTGAAAAGTTCTGCGAATGCTAGCATATTGGGTTCGATCGATAATCAGGAATCAGCCATCAATCATTCCCCCATGCCCGACCTTGACTCTCCGCAACGGCAGGCGCCCGATTCGCTCATGCTTACCGGCTTTTGGTATCGGGTCATGCCTGCCGACCGCGTCCACCGCAATCGACTGCACAAAGCCACGCTGCTCGAGATTCCGCTGGTTGTGGGACGCGATCGCGTCGGCCATCCCTTCGCCCTGCGCGACGCCTGCCCGCACCGCGGTATGCCGCTCAACGGCGGCCACTTCGACGGTGAAAATATCGAGTGCCCCTACCATGGCTGGACCTTTGATGCCCACAACGGCCAGTGCCAGCTCATCCCCTCACTCACCGCTGACCAGAATTTGAAAGTCGATCGCATTTACGCCGGCAGCTATCCCTGCGAAGAGCAGGACGGTTTTATCTGGGTCTACATCCCCGACCCAGGTCCTCCGGGTGCGGGCTTTTCAGAACCGAAAGAAGCTCCCGAACCCGCGCCGATCATCGAAAAATTCGGCGTATCAGGAGAAGACAAATACAAGCTCGCCTACCTCACCGCCGACATGCCCGTCAGCATCGATCACGGCATCATCGGACTCATGGACCCGGCGCACGGACCGTTCGTCCATCAAGCCTGGTGGTGGCGCAGCCGCCACAGCATTCACGAAAAGAAAAAAAACTTTGAGCCGATTCCCAACGGCTTCCGCATGAGCGCGCATACGCCCAGCTCAAACTCCGCGCCCTACAAGCTATTGCGCCTCTACGCCGCCGCCGATTCCATTACCACGACCATCGACTTCACCCTTCCCAACCTGCGCAGCGAAACCATCCGGGCAGGGAAGTATTGGTTTTCCTCGCTCACCACCGTCACGCCCATCACGCGTAATCAGTGCCGCATTGATGTCGTTGCCGCCTGGAATCTTTTCCGCTGGCTGCCCTTCGGCCCCGAGTTGCTGAAATTCGTTTTCGCCAAATTCGTCGAGCAGGACCGCCGAACTATGGAACTTCAGGCCGAAGGCCTGAAGCACAATCCACATCTCATGCTGATCGATGACGCCGACCGTCCCGCCAAATGGTATTTCCAACTCAAGGCCGCGCACCTCGAAGCCAAGCGCACCGGTTGCGAGATGAAGCATCCCATGATGGGTCCGGTTACGCTGAAGTGGAGAAGCTGACCGTCTCCGAGTGAGAGTGGCTTAGCCTGTTCCGGTTGGTGCCTGGACTGCACCTCCCTGTTGCGTTGCGCAACTCGTTTCCAACCAGTGCAAATATGTCTCCATGGCATGCCAGGTCACCAGGCTGTTCTTCGCGAAGGAAGAAGAACAAAACGGATAAGCAGAATCGACGTGGTTGTAATCCAGCAACAAAGGAATATATGGCGGAAGCTTTGGCACCACATCGAGCGTATTCACGATCCGCCATGAATCGATGGGTAGCTGACTGAATTGCCGGCTAAATTCCTTGTTGCCCACGCGCGGTGAAGCAAATGTGCACAGAGTCGTGATATCGAACTTATGCTTGGTCGCATTTTCCATCACGAATAACGTGGTCAGCGCGCCGCCCAGGCTGTGGCCAGTAACTACCGTGGGCCGTTGCCTGCGTCCTTCGGCCGCTGATCGCGCCACTCCGCGCGCGGCTTCCCGGCTGTTTGCCAGTTGCTCCAGTTGGTCGGCGAAGGATCCGCTGAAGGTCTCAGGCGTCGCGGCCGCTCCCGCCGCCGTCGCGGCGAATTCCCGTTCCTCAGGCAGCGCCCGCTTTATTAACTTCAACGAACTGTAAATCGTGTCGAAGCCCGTTGCCACGCGCCCTGCTGCCGGAACTTGCCGGAAGGGAATCGGAATTGCCGCGGCATCATCGATCCACTCCATCGCTCCCTCGGTGCCCCGTATGGCGATGATCCGCGAATCCGGATTCTGCAGGTCGTGAACCACGATTCCGTAAAACTCCGGCTCCTTCAAATTGAGTACGAAGTCCGACATGTGGATCCACGCCCCAAGTTCCCATCCGTCGGGAATGCCCGCAGGATCAGGCCTCAGCGGATCTCCGCCCTGTGGATTTCTGAACATGGTGTAAGCGGCCTGCACAAACTGGCCGTAGAAAATTGCTTTTTTCGGATCGAGTGGTTGGCCCATAGGACGCCTCCTCGCTTTTCATCGCCGCGGTCCCGGGGTGATGCGCTCCCCTTGCCGCTTCGCCGTGGCGGCTAACTGACATTCCCGAGGCGACGCCTCTTAGGCAGGTCCCCCAGGACGTGATCCGCTACCCGCAGCTCTTCGTCGCTCACCAGCCAGTCCATCGCCTTCTCGCGAGTCTCAAAGGCGGGCAGATCGCGCTGCGAGAAAGTCTTAATGTGTTCGTAAAACACATGGGGCAATTTATCGATGCCTACCCATGCCGAACGCTTCAGGTGCGGCCGGTCGAAGACGGCGCTCTCTTTGAGCCGGTCGATCGCAATTCGGTCAAACTCCGCTCCGGTGAAGTCGGCGAGCAACAGCACGGAGCCCCGGGGCTCACTGGTCACATAGGAGGGAACCAAGAGAACAATCTTCGCCACCTCTGCCGGAGTGCAGTGGGACATGTCCACCAGAAGGATCTGCTTTCCTTGGTGTTCAATGAAACCGATACGGTCTTCCATGGGCACCTGCTCGGGCGAATGCTAAGCCCCCAAAAGCGAGTCCACGATGGTATACGCCTCGTCGAGCGCGGAGTCCAGTGCGGCGGCGTCCTTTCCTCCAGCTTCCGCCAGATCGGGACGGCCTCCGCCCTTGCCTCCAACTTTTTGCGCAACCGGCCCAATCACTTTGCCCGCCTGCACGCGGCTCGTCAGATCCTTGGTCACGCCCACGATCAGCGACACATTTCCATTCGACGCCGAGCCCAGCACGACCACGCCGGAACCGATCTTCTCGCGCAGTTGATCGATCAGTGTCCGCATCTGCGCCCGCTCCAGATTGTCCACGCGATACGCCAGAACTTTCACGCCTTTCACGTCTTTCACTTTGTCGCCGATGTTCGCCGTACCGATCGAAGCCGACGCCGATTTCATCCTGACCTGATCCAGTTCCCTCGCGAGCCGCTTGATCTCAGCATCCTTCTTTTCCAGTTCGGCCTTAAGAGCCTCGGCAGGCGATACCGAAATCTCATCGGACGAGGATGCCCCATCTTTGCGCGCTTTTGGCGCAAGAGCCTGCCCTGAGCGGAGCGAAGGGGTGGGATTGGCAAATGCCGACACCACCTTCTCCAATTCGTGATCTTTCCTGAAGTGCGCCAGCGATCCCTCGCCGGTTACGGCTTCCACTCTTCGCACGCCCGACGACACGCTGCCTTCCTTCAGAATCTTGATCAGCCCGATCTCGCCGGTCGCGCCCGTGTGCGTCCCTCCGCAAAGCTCCGTCGAAAAATCGCCAATCCGCACCACGCGCACCTTTTCGCCATACTTTTCCCCGAACAGCGCCATGGCGTGGTATTGGTTGATCGCCTCTTCAATCGGCACATCCGTGATGGTCTCAACAATCTGGTTGCGCAGCACCTCCTTGTTGATGATGTCCTCAATATCCTGCAACTCTTCGTCTTCCACCGCCGTGAAATGCGAAAAATCAAAGCGCAAATGATCCGGCGCCACCAGCGATCCCGCCTGCTTCACATGCTTCCCCAAAACTTCGCGCAACCCGGCATGCAGCAAATGAGTAGCCGTGTGATTCCGCATGGTCGATTGACGGATGTCAGCATTCACTACCGCGTCGACTTTGTCGCCAACTCTGAGGGTGCCCCATCCTTCCGCGCTTTTTGCGGAGGGTGGGGATTTTACGACGACCTGATGGGCCCGCACGCCTTGAATGGGCGCGTAGCATCCGGTGACTTCCGCGACGACCGTATTGTGATCGTCGGAGTAAAACCATCCCTTGTCGCCTACCTGCCCGCCAGAATCTGCGTAGAACGGCGTGTGATCAAGAATGACTTCTCCAGACTCTCCAGCCTTGAGTTCCCGCACGCCCTGCCCATTGTGAATGATGGCGAGCACTTCGCATCCGTCGGAGCGCGTCTGACGGTACCCTTCGAAGATGGCTTTCGGCAGCTGCTGATAAGCGGGATTCGCCGTCTGCTTCGCGCCACCTTTCCAGGAAGCACGAGCGCGAGATTTCTGCTCGTCCATCGCCCGCTGGAAGCCGCTTTGATCGACCTCCACGCCCATGTCATGACAGAAGTCGTTAATGAAATCCAGAGACAATCCGAAGGTATCGTAAAGCCTAAACGCTTCTGGACCCTGAAGCACCACTTTGGATCCCTGTCTCTGCGCTCTGGCAATTACTTCGCGTGTAGCGCCCCAACGTCCGTCCTCTGGTGTAGTAACGCCGGGCGTATTCATGGCAGCCGCAACTAACTCGTATTCCAGTTTCTCGAATCCCATCTTCAGCGTATGCGCAAACCGCGTCTCCTCCGCGCGTATCGCCTTCGAAACGCGCTCGGATGTCTCAATCAGTTCTGGATAAGCACCTTCCATCAAATCGCGAACCGCGAACACCATCTCGTGCAGAAACGGCTTCGTCTGTCCGAGCAACCGCCCGTGAGTAATCGCCCGCCGGATAATCTTTCGTAACACGTACCCGCGTCCTTCATTCGACGGCAAGACTCCATCCGAAATCAGAAATGTGGCCGCCCGCGAGTGATCGGCGATCACTCTGAGCGAAGCAGCCGACTTGTGGTTGGGAGAGCCAGCCGAGCTTTGCTCGGCTGCACGGCCGAGGGCGGCCGTGCCCACATGGCCTTTGCCCTCGTCAACTCGTGTGGGGACAGCCGCCCTCGGCTGTCCGGGCGAGCGTAGCTCGCCAGTCAGTTCCGCTGCCCGCTTGATCAGCGGGGTAAACAGATCCGTCTCGTAATTCGAAATCACGCCCTGCAGCACTGCCGCCAGCCGTTCCAATCCCATCCCTGTATCAATCGATGGTTTCGGTAACGGATTCAACTTCCCGCTCACATCGCGGTCGAACTGCATGAAGACTAAATTCCATATCTCGACGTAGCGCCCACAATCGCACGGGAACCGGCAGTCCACATGGCCCTGCTCCGATGCGATCGCGCCCATGTCATAATGGATCTCGCTGCACGGCCCGCAGGGCCCGGTATCGCCCATCTGCCAGAAATTATCTTTCAAGCCACCGTCGAAAATCCGTTCTTTCGCCACTCCTTGAGCGACCCACAGATCGTATGCTTCAGTGTCGCGCGAGACCGGCATGGGCTCGCCCGAGCCTTCGAAAATCGTCACGTACAGCTTGTCCTTGTCGATCCCGAACCATTCCTTCGAAGTGATCAGCTCCCACGCGTAGGCGATAGCATCTTTCTTGAAGTAATCGCCAAACGAAAAATTCCCCAGCATCTCGAAAAACGTATGATGCCGGTTAGTGAAGCCGACATTTTCCAGATCGTTATGCTTGCCGCCGGCGCGAACGCACTTCTGCGAAGTGGTAGCGCGCGCGTAGTCGCGCTTCTCCAGTCCCAGGAAAACGTCCTTGAACTGGTTCATCCCGGCATTCGTGAACAGCAAAGTAGGGTCATTCGCAGGCACCAGCGACGACGAATGCACCTCCTTGTGCCCCTTCTGCACAAAGAAATCAAGAAACCTGCGGCGAATTTCCGAGCCAGTCATCATTTGGTTGAACGATAGCCAATTCTAAATGAAAAGCTAAGCCAGACACAGCCGCGCGGAGAGCGCAGGCCATCGCACGCCCACCGAAAAAAAGCCACGCAGCGCTTGCCGCGTGGCCCTGAATGCGAATTTTGCGCGATTTCTACTTCACCGCGTCTTCGGTCTTTTCGCCGGCCTTCTTGATCCCGTGTCCGGTGTCCTCGACGCCTTTCTTCATAACGCTGCCGGTCTTCTTGGCGGCCTTGTCGGTGCCTTTCGCCGTGTCCTTGGCCACCACTTTCGTTTCGTGACCAGTCTTGTCCGCTACCTTCTCGGTATCCTTGCCAGCGGTCGTGGCGACTTTCTTGGTTTCGTGGCCAGTAGCCTTCGCGGCCTTGTCGGTGTCCTTCGCCGTGTCCTTGGCGACGACCTTCGTCTCGTGTCCAGTCTTGTCAGCCGCTTTCTTGGTGTCGGTGGCTGCATCCTGAGCCAGGACGACAGGCACTGCACTTAGCAACACTACTGCGAGAATAGCTTTAAAGCTGCCTTTCATAGTTCCTCCTGAGAAACGATTAATTGGGGTTGGCATAGGAGTATGCATCATCAAGGTGCCCCTTGCCAAGTCAGATTCAGACGGTTTCGCTTTCCAGAGCGCTCAAGGTCTCTTCGTCCACATCCCAGTTCTTCAGGATGGTAAAAATCGTCTTCGTGCCAAATCCCGCGCGCGCCAGTTGACGGAAGATCCGCGCCGTCGCTTTCTGATCCTTCGGTTTCACCATGCGCTTCCGCCGCAAGTACTCGCGCGCCTGCTGTTCCTCGCTTACGCCTTCGAACGCCGCATCCACGGCCTTTTCAATCACCTCACCGTGCACGCCTTTTATTTTCAGGTCGGTGACCACGCGCATGCG
>DATEQW010000142.1:0-3938 GCA_035272245.1 Candidatus Sulfotelmatobacter sp.
CGCTTCGCCATGCGCTTGTCGCTGATGATCGGCGTCCTGATGCTCGTGGGCAAGACGGCTGCCTATTTCATGACCGGATCGGCGGCCATCCTTTCTGATTTTGCCGAATCCGTGGTCCACGTAGTCGCTGTAGCTTTCGCCGCATTCAGCCTGCGCCTCAGCACGAAACCAGCCGCACCCAACTTTCTCTACGGATATGAGCGCATCACCTTTTTTTCTGCAGGTTTTGAAGGCGCGATGATCATTCTCGCCGCCGTGTGGATTCTGGTGGCCACCATCGAGAAGTGGATGGCAGGACTGGAGCTCGAACACCTTGGTTCCGGCACGCTGCTTCTGCTTGCGGCCGGTGTGCTGAACGCTGCGCTGGGCTGGTACTTGCTTCGTGTGGGAAAGCGCAGCCACTCGCTCATCCTCGAAGCCGATGGTAAGCACGTTCTTACCGATAGCCTCACCAGCTTTGGCGTAGTGGCCGGTCTTGGATTGGTCATGCTTACAGGATGGAAGCCTTTCGATCCGCTGATCGCGATCGCCGTCGCGGCGAACATTCTCTGGTCGGGAGGACGCTTGGCATGGCGCTCAGCCGTTGGCCTGCTCGATTACTCCGACCCGGAAACGGGAAAGCACATCCGCGAAAAACTGGACGCGATTTGCTCTGAACTCGGCGTCCACTACCACGGCGTGCGCTTCCGCACCACCGGCTATCGCCAAATCATCGAAGTTCACTTGCTGTTTCCGCACGCCACGCCCGTAGGAGAAGCCCATCGCATTGCGACGGCGTTGGAAGAGCGTCTGCCGGTGGAGCTATCCCGGCCCGCTGAAGTAATTACTCACCTGGAATCACTGGAAGATCACGAGGCCGTCCACTCGCAGGAACACTATACCGGGCGGCCGGAGTAGCCGGCGCCTTTATCACGATTTTTGGGGTTGCGAAGAGGGTCGCGGGTCGAGGGAATCGCGCGGGCTCAACGCCGCCGGTGCCGCCGGAACTGCGGCGGTCGGTCTGTGAATGGATCGCCAGGTAATTTGATTAGTTTCCCGAAGATCAAAATCTGCGAGCGAGAACTGGAAACCAGAAACTGGAAACCGGAAACTGAGAACTGAGAACTGAGAACTAAGAACTGAGAACTAAGAACTAAGAACTGACAACTAATCTTTCATCATCGAATCAATGAGCGCGTAAAGCTGGCTGCGGTCGACGACCTCAACGAAGGGCTTGCCGGAGCGCTTGTTGCTCACCACGTAGAGGGTGGGCGTATGTTGCAGGTTGATGGACTTGCCCAGTTCGCGGTCGGCGTTGACCAGGTCCGCGAGCTTGCCATCCGGATCCACCACGAACGGCAGATCGATTTTGTGTGCGGTGGCGAACTTTTCGGCGTAGCCGCGCAGGTTCTGTGGAGTGATTTCCAGTTGGTTGGAAAAAATGTAGTCGCGGAATTCGTTACCGAGTTCTTTCGAATGCGTGTCGAAATAGCGCGCCAGCACGGCCGCTTGGTAAGACCAGTTGTGGAACGGTAACGGAAAGTCGTGAAAGACCACGGGAATTTTATAGGTCCTTCCCGCTTCTTCCACCAGCGGCGCGGCACGCCGGCAATCTGGACACTGCAGATCTTCAAAGACGACGATGGCTACCTGCGCCCCTTTCGGCGGCCGCAGGGCCGGACTTACCTCTTGCTGCGCCGTGGTGCAGATGGAGACCGCGAAAAGCAATCCTCCCAGCAGAACTACAGAACCCAGCTGATTTCTTAATATTTTCATGGCTCGTTTTCGTTTCAGAAATTTCGCGCGCGCCGCTTCCAGATGCACCATCCCGCGCCCTTGTATTTATGGTAACCGAAGCGCTGCTCTGGCGTCAGGTTACGAGCGACGTCGCAGTGTTGCCAAGGTACATGCCTGGCAGCCGTCCGTGCGCCAAGGCGGTGCGGCACGCGCTATAGTGGGAAGTGAACCTCACCGCTGTGAACTTGCCAAAGTCTAGCCTCGCCAAGATTGTGAGACTGCCTTTCTTGTCGCGTTCGTCGAAGTATCTGCGCGTAGTGGCTTTCGCATTAGCCGTCGTTCTCCTGTTTGGCTTTCCCGCTTGCAATCGTGGCCGGCACCGCGTTCTGGAAGTGAACTATGTCTCCGCCGTTCAAGCCACGCTGCGCGATCAGGTGGCCACCATCTACAACCGCGTGGGCACTGTGAAAAATGGCGAGAGAGTGGAAGTGCTGGAGCACGAAAAGCGCTTTGCCCGCGTGCGCACCGCGAGCGGCCTAGAGGGCTGGATCGAGCAGCGCTACCTGGTGGATCAGCAAATCTACGACGGTCTTCAGAAGTTGACGAAAGATAACCTGAGCGACCCAGTGCAAGCTCCGGGTGTTCTGCGCAACGACACGAACCTGCACCTCACCCCCGGCCGTGAGAGCGAGCATCTGTATCAGCTTGCGGCGGGAGCGAAAGTTTCCGTGCTCAAACGCGCGACCGCCGAAAAGCAGCCCGGAGTGGCCGTGCAACCGAAAGCCGGCGGGAAAGCGTCCGGCCCCGTGCTGGAAGACTGGTGGCTGGTGCGGGACGCCGAAAATCGTGTGGGCTGGGTACTGGCCCGCATGGTAGATATCGATGTCCCCCTCGATATCGCACAGTATGCCGAAGGCCAGCGCTTCGTTGCTTTCTTCGCGCTGGACCAGGTGCAAGATCCGGGTAAAGAAGGCGTGGACAAAAACGTCTCACAATATCTGTGCGTCTTGACCGAGCCGCACGACGGCCTGCCTTACGATTACGATCAGATTCGCGTTTTCACCTGGAACGTCAGAAAGCACCGCTACGAAACCGCCTACCGCGAGCACGGATTAAACGGTTTTCTCCCCGTCACCGTAACCCATGAGAATTTCGATAAAGAAGGCACGTTACCCGTTTTCATCCTGCACGTGAGAGACGACGACGGCAACGTCCTCGAACGCACGTACAAGATGAACTCGCCAATCGTGCGCAGGGTACTGGCTCCTGGAGAACAGAAAGAAGCGCCGAAGGCGGCGGGGAAGCGCCGGCGCCGCTAGCTTTTGATTTTCGTCGAGGCTGCGCCAAGAATCCGACGGCTCTTTTTCTCCTGGACGAAAACCGTCACATGCAGATTCTCAACGTTCCAGCGAGAATCGAATTTCACCACGGGCTCCGCTGTGAAAGACGCTGAGGCTCCATTCGCGTCCGCGACCCCTATTTTGTGCAGGGATCGGAGCGTGGCTACGTGATGCAGCACGTGCCCGGCGTTTTCTCCCCGGCCCACCGAGGAATGCAAGCCGTCCTCGGTCACGGCCAGCCAGACTTCGGCCACATCGCCGGTTGTCTTTTGCTCCATCTTTCCCACCGACACGCTGAACTGTTGCGATCCCTTTGAGCCGGCACCGCCGGATGCAATCGTGACTTCGGTCTTCAAGCCACCGGCCGCGTTTTCGATTTCCAGTTCAGCCTCTCGCGCATTATTGCCGACGAACTGGCGGCGCCCGTTGACCACGAGTTCCGGGGTATACGCGTCCGCTTTGAGCAGAGCTACATAGGACTGTTGCCGCTGCGTCCATTCCGGCGAGGAGAAGGGGTCGAGCCACCCATCGTGATTCCAATAATCCACGTGCTCTTCGATCGCAATGATCTCGGCTCCAGCTACCGGCTGCTGCCGTTCCAATTGCTGCAGCAGCGCATCCGCAGGCGGACAACTGGAACAGCCCTCTGAGGTGAATAGCTCAACCAGCACTGGCCTGCGAGCGGCTTCGATCGGGGAGCTTTGCGCTCTCGCTTCTGCCGACAAGATCAGGCAGGCCAGAAAAAGCCCGAGGGAGAGTCCGAATGCTGTGACTGGGGAATTTCTCATGGCCTTCACCTCTGAACTGCAGAGAATTTGACGCATGCCGTGGCAGAAAGTTACATGGTCCCCCGCGGTCGAAACTAGCAATAGAAGTCGGCGA
>DATEQW010000143.1:0-10889 GCA_035272245.1 Candidatus Sulfotelmatobacter sp.
CGCTGGTTCTGCTCCAGCCGCAAAACCATCACCAGCATTTCTCTTCCGAGCGCTCTTTGCGGCCATACATAATTCGCCGCGAACACGCAGTATTCTTTCACCGGCAGTCCGTCGAACACTGTCTCAATATCTTCGGGATAAATATTCTTCGCGCCCTCCGTGACGATCATATTTTTCTTGCGCCCGAAAAGCTGCAGATGTCTGCTCTTGTCGAACCGTCCTAAATCGCCCGTCAACAGCCATCCATCGACGATCGTTTCCAGCGTCAACTCCGCATCGTCGAGATAGTGCGACATCACCGTCTTGCTTCTTGCCGCAATCTCTCCGATCCCCTCGTCGTTCGGATTCAGCACGCGCAACTCGACCCCCGGCAGCGGCTTGCCCACCGTATCCGCGCGAAACGGTTTCAGATCGTTCAATGTGAGCGCCGTTCCTGCTTCGGTCAGCCCATATCCATTCACCACTGGAATTCCCAGATCGTAAAAGAACTGCATCGTCGAGGGTTCCATAAACGCCCCGCCAGTAATCAGCGCCAATAACTCTCCGCCAAAAGCGCGATGCACCTGCGGCAGCAACATGCGGCTCACTTTCACGCGCGGCCGGCTTCGCGTCAGCAGCTTGTTCAGCGCGATCATCTGGTTCAGAATCGCCCGCTTCCACGCTGGCAGCTCGTCGAACTTGGCTCGGAGCCCGCGCTCCAGATTCTTGACGATCATCGGCACAAGCGAAACATATGTAATCCGGTAACGCACAAACGCATCCCGTACAAACTCCGGACGCAACGTCCGCAGATGTACCACGCACGCACCGCACACGAAAGGCCCAATGAATCCAACCATGAAATCAATCGCGTGATTGGTCGGCAGAATGCTCAAATACCGCACTCCCGGCCAGAATGGATACCACGCCGTCAACGCCCGACATTGCTCCAGATAATTTTCGTGCGTCAGCACACATCCTTTCGGACGCCCTCCGGTACCTGACGAGTAGACGATGCACGCCACGTCCTCGCGCTGCCGCATCACAAAATCCGGCGCGCCTTTGCGCTTGAAGTCCTCCCAGCGGAATCCTCCGCCCAGGTCGGCCTTCAGCGGCGCCTCGGTCACCAGCACCAACTTTGTCTTGATGTTGTGAAACTCTGGCGACTGCATGATCGCTCGCCACAGGTGATACTCCACCACCAGCACCTTGGCCTTCGAATGTTCCAGTAACTGCAACTGCTCCGCCGCGGTCAGTTTGTAATCCAGAGGAACTAGCACGCCGCCGCTATAAAAAATGGCATACGCTGAAATCAGCCACTTTGACTGATTTGTCATCAGGATGGCCGCGCGGTCCCCGGCATCAAAGTCCGCATCCTCCAGCGCGCGCGCCAGAGGCAGACTGATCTCTTTGAAATCGGAGTAGGTTAGCCGCGTCTTCTCCCGGTCGCGGTCGGCTTCAATCAGGCAAGTCTCACCCGCAAAACGATCCAGCGCATCGCGCAGAGCCGCGCCCAGACAGCTATATTTTTGGAGATCGAGCATCAAAGAATCATTTCACCACAGAGGCACAGAGGCACGGAGAATACCATGTTAATGAATCAGTTATCCACAGAAGCTGATGGCAAGATCGAAGACCGTCCTCATGAAGCTTGCCCAGGTTTTTCTCCGTGTCTCCGTGGTAACTTTCTACAGTCGCGCCTGAATCTTTCCCGCCAGCGTGCGAAAATCCGAGACTCCCTGCAATTCGTAATCCGGAAGCTCCACATGAAAATGATCTTCCAGCTTGGTCAGCAGATCGAGCGTTTGCAAGCTGTCGATCCCCAATGTCTTGAAGAAGTCATCGTCCGGAGAAAGTTTCTCCTTCGACACCTTGAAATGCGCTGCGGCAAGACTCAATATTTCATCGAGCGTTTGGTCAGCAGTGTTCATAAATGCTCTGTCATCCTGAGCGAAGCGAAGGACCCATGCAACTTTGCTCGCCACGTGATGCTTCTTATCCCTTACGGCAAATACGGTTGCGCATCCGTGCTTTCCACAAACTTCCGCAGCCCCGCCTCAACCGCAGGGCTCGCAAACAGTTCACAAAATAAATCGATCTCTTGCCGCAATTCCTCCCGCGGAATCGGTTTAATGAACTTCTTCGCCGCCACTGCGGTCGCACGATCAAACTTCTTAAGTTGTGCCGCCGTCGCCCGCGACGCCCGCAGCGCCTCGCCCTCGCCCACCACCTGGCTCACCAGCCCGATCTGCTGCCCTTTGCTTGCATTGAAGCTTCTTCCGGTCAGCAGTAGATCCCTCACCACGGCATTCCCCAGGTCGCGCTTCAAACGCGGGATCCCACCAAAGCCCGGAATCAATCCCAGCCTCAGCTCCGGAAAACAGAACCGCGCCATCTTGTCGGCAATAATCAAGTCGCAAGCCAGCGCCAACTCGAATCCTCCTCCAAACGTCACTCCATGCACAGCGGCAATCGTTGTCAGGGGCGCCGCATCAATCAGATTCAACACACGGTGAATCCGTTCCAGAAAATCCCGAACCCCCTTGGCCGCCTCAGCTTTATCCATCGCCTGCGATCGGTGATAGAGTTCCCGCAAGTCCGCCCCTGAGCAAAATCCCGGCTTCATCTCGCTATAAATAATGAGAGCATGCGCTTCCGCCTGCATCTCTTCCAGAGCCGTCACAAACTGCTCGAACTCTTCTAACGACGCCGATCCCAACTCGTTACACGGCGCACGGTGCAGCCGCAGTTCGATCACCCCATCGGCAGTGCTCCAGGACAAAGCGTTTCCGCTCCACTTGCCCACCGTCCTCGTCTCGTGCTTCGCTGTGTGCACCTTTTTGTCCTTCGTAGTCCCCGGCACTTTTCCGCCCGACTACACCGCCTGCTTCACGCGGTACATGTCGTCAATCTCGTTTTTGATCCGCGCCGCAATCACATCGCGCTTCAACTTTCCATTCACGGTCAGCGTGCCATTCTCAATCGTGAATGCCTCCGGCAGTACTACGAACGCCCGCACTTGCTTGTAGTGCGGCATCTCCGGATTCATCGCATCCAGCGCAGCCTGCACTTTCTCCGGCGTCACGCTCCCCGTCACCAGCGCCGAAAGATACCCCCTCCCGTTTCCTACCACCACTACCTGCTGCGCTTCGGGCAGGAGTTTCGCGATCGCATCTTCGATCGGCTCCGGCGAAATCTTGTGTCCCGATCCCAAAATGATCAAGTTCTTGATCCGTCCCGCAATCCGCCAGTTTCCCGCTGCGCTCACTTCCCCTTGATCGCCAGTGTGGAACCATCCATCGCGCAGCGCCTCCGCCGTCTGTTCCGGCCGGTTCCAGTAACCCGAAAAAATATTCGGCCCGCGCACCACAATCTCGTCGTTCTCTCCCAACTTCATCTCCATGCCTGGAATTGCCGGTCCCACATAACCGACCTCAACCCGGTTCGGATCATCCATGGTGCAGATCGCGGTCGTCTCCGTCAGCCCATAAACCTGCAGCACTCGAATTCCCAGCATCATGAAATAAAGCTGAGTCTCCGCGCTGAGCGGTGCCGAGCCGCAAATGAGCGCCTTCAGATTTTTCCCAATCATCTTCTTTCGAATCGCCGGAAACACCAGTCGGTTGGCCAGTTCCAGCCACAGCGCGTCTCCTGCTTTCGATTGCCTCTCTTGCTTGCGCACCCAAGCCGCCTTCGCCCGCGAATAAATCGCCTGCGCGACCCCTCCGGTCTGCCATAACTGCTCATCTACCGCGCGCCGCATACGTTCAAGCAACTGAGGTACATTTAGAAAATAATCGGGAGCCACCGTCCGCATGTCGCTCGCAATCTTCGTTAGATCGGTATTGATCGTGACCAGGCTTCGCCGTTTCAGAAACGTTAGCAGCGCGATCCACGACGCCGCAAAAGTGAACGGCAAGTAATGGAAGATGCGATCTTGCCCCGTAGATCCGGACATCAGCTCGCCCAACCGCTCCGCCGTCTGATCCAGCATGAAGCCGACATTCGCCGCCGTGAGCACCGCGCCCTTGGCCTCGCCTGAGGTCCCGGACGTGTAAATGATCGTCACGGGATCATCATTCCCCACCTGCGGGCGCTCCAACTGCACTCCTTCGACTCCCGCAAAGATCTCATCAAACAAATATTGCGGCGGAGCCTCCGTCCAGCTCTCCGCAATTCCATCGCGCAGTGCCGCATCCCCGCAACACAGCAGCGACGGCGTGCAGTCCTTCATCATCGCAACCAGTTCTGCCGGCGCTTGCCGCGAATATAGCGGCACCACGATCAGCCCTTCTGCCATCAGTGCCAGGTCCATCGCCACCCACCGAATGCTGTTGGCCGCCAGCATTCCGCACCGGTCGCCCTTCTTCAGCCCCTTTGAAGCGATAAAGGTCCGAGCCTTGCGGATGAGTTCCAGAAGCTCGCTGCCCGTCGCGCCCGTGATTTCGCCGTCGCGGATCTCGGCAAGGATCCGCGTGTTCGCAGCCGTCTGCAGTTGCGTAAAGATGTCTCCGACAAATGGAATGGGCGTATTCAAAATAGGGATTGCAGCGCCACAGCAAACCGCAGATCTAGTTGTAAGCTCCCGCCAACTCCCGCAGCCCTTTACTCATCGGCGGCAAATAATCCTCCCAACTCCACTCCCCGCGGCGCGTCTCGAACTCCGGATACCGCCTCTGCACTTCCTCTTCAAAATAAACACCCATACGCGCCATCACTTTCAAATTCTTCACCACCGTTTGCGCGATGCCACTCGCGATCGCTTCACCCTCGCAAGCCAGTTTCTCAAGAGCCAACAATAGCTTCCCTTCCATCTCCGGATCGTCCACCGTCATCAGCAGATCCTGATGTCCCCGCTCCCGCATCAGGTTCCGGATGCGTTCATCCATCGTGATCCCCGCCGAGGGCACCAGCCCCGGCATCGAGGTCACTATCCCGTGATAACGCGACGATGCCATCATATGGCAGGCCCGCAACACGCTCACTAACTCGTACATGTTGTACTCATCCGACGTCAGAACCGGCACTCCGCCTAATTTCTCGGCGATTCGGTTTGCGGGACGTGCATCCAGTCGCTCCGTCGCCGCCAGAATCACAAAAACATTCTTCTTCTTGCGGAACGCGTCCACCGCGTTCGCAATCGCATTCCAGTATTTGTGATACGCCTGCTCCGCCGCCGGACCTGAATTGTGAAAATACACCGTGCGGTAGTGGCTGTCCTTATATGCCCCCGTCAAACTCCGCACCGCATACTTCGCCACCGACGCCTTCACTGGCCATTCAAACGGATTGATTGGACACACCACCAGCACCGGGGTCCGCCCGTCCCACCCCACTTTTTTCAGCACACTCCGCCCGTACTCTGGCGGTCGGGGCTCAAAGGTCCAGGCTGTATCGGTTCCCAGCTCCGTCGGCACGCCCAATTCGCGCAGCACACCGCGCGACTCTTCATTGCGCGTGATCACAAATGAATTCTTGCAATAGCGCCCGCACATCTTCGCCACCAGCGGATCCATGTGCCCAGCTTCCGCGCCGTACCCCACCGATAGTTTGTTCTGCGCTGCCGCAATTCCCAGCGACCCGATCATCATCGTGGTCAGCGCGTTGGCGAACTTGCTCTTGAACATCGACCCTTCGCATGCCACCACTCCATCGTGCAGCGGCACTTCATTCGCCAGAAATGGCGGGAAAATGTCGGGCAGATGAACTTGCTTCGTCCCCTCGAAATATCCGCGCGAGAAATCGAAGTTCTGGCTCATTACGCTGAACTCCACGCGCTCGGCCCCCAGAATGTGCCGGATCTGCCGCAGCATCTCTTCGACGCGTACATCGGATCCCATATTCCGCGTGCCGTTGTATCCCGCAAACAGGAGCTTCAATTTATCGCCTGGCTTCCAGCGCTTGCCCGCGCCCAGCATCCACCCGGCCTTGGCGCGCTCAATCGATGTGCTGACCCAAGCCTCCAGAATAAAATCCATCATGCGGCTGTCCCCCCCGCCGCTACCGGCCACGGGCGATACTTGCACTCGAAATTATTGCCGCTGCTGAACTTCAACAGCGGATAACAATATTCGGAAAACGGCACCGGCTTCTTCCCCAATTCTTTCGTCACTCGAGTATTATCGAAAACCGTGTTCCAGACCAGATAGGGCATAAACACCTTCATGAGCGACGCGCCTTTCCCGATCGCTCCCTTGCGGTTCGCGAGAAAATTCACCGACCCGGCAAACGGCCGCTCCACCCCCGGCAGAAATACCGGAGCGCGTTTGTTCTCCGCCGTCGCCAACGCTTTCGTAATTTCGCGAAAGGTTTGCGATCCCACCCCGGACGAAAGATGATACGTGTCGTATTGTGGATTTTCTTTCTGATGCAGCGTCGAAATCGCCTCCGCAACAAAATCCACGTTCACAATGTCGATCTTGTCCGTCGCCCGAAAAGGCAACACCGGCAGCCCGGCCAGGAATACAAACGCCTTCACCATGTCGAATTGCGTGGTCTCCGCATAGCGGCTGTCGCCTAGCACGATGCTCGGCCGGAAAACTGTCTTCGGAGTCTCCGGCAACAGCACCCGCATCATGTGCTCGCAGAATTTCTTCGTTCGCGCGTACGGATCGTAATCCGACCGCTCCCACTCAATCGACCGATCTTCCGCGACCAGTTCATTCTGCCGCTTCCCCGCCACCGCAACCGTGCTCACCTGGCTGAACCGCCTCAGCCCGTGATAGTGCTCCGCATGCCGCGCCAGCGTTAGCACTTCGAGCGTGCCCCGCAAATTCACATTCAGGCAACTTTTCTCCGACTTCCGGTTCAGCGACGCCGCACAATGAATCACTGAATCCGTCGTGTGCACCAATCGATCGTATTCATCCCGCCCCAATCCAAACCCGGGATCCGTCAGGTCTCCGCGGAACACGCGCACCCGCGTCTGCAGATACTCGTAAAACTGCGGGAACTCAAGATGCAATTGCAGCGCCTGCCACAAGCGCGCTTCCGCCTCGCCCACGTCCTTCGCCCGCACCAAAACATTCAAAGCGGCGCCATCCCGCAGCAAATTTGCTGCTACATGCGCCCCAATGTATCCCGTCGATCCTGTCAGAAAAATCGCCATTCACCAGTTCCCATTCGTCCCCGTTTTCACCGTCTCGCCATTCTCCAAACTTCGCGCCGGACGCGCCTCCAGCGGCCTTCCCTCGATGAGCGGATAAGTCCACTTCCGCAGCGCCGGAATATGCACATTGATCCAGTAGTTCCACCAGTCGAGCATTCGTGCCTTGTATCCAAACTCTTCCCGCTCATCCTCCACCAGCGCCTGCGACAATTTCTCCACATTATCCGCCGCGAAATCGTGCTCGTTCAGCAGGATGAATGGCTCAAACAGCTCAATCAATTTTTCCAGGCGCTCCAGATTTCTCTCCGCTTTCACCAGCGGCGTCTTCTTCAACGGCAACGGCGACATAATCCTCTGAATCGACTTCACAATCGCTTTCTGCGCCGGCGCCGACATTCTCTGGTACCGCGTCTTCGATACTGGAATCGCATCAAACCGCAGTCGCAGCCAACTTTCCAGCCCTTCCTGCGCTCGATAGTGTTTGCGATGCGCCAGCGACGTCAACTCAATCGACCGTCCCATGTCGCAAGGATTCGTCGCCGAGGTCGCCAACTGGTACAACTCGTCATGCCGCCGCTCCACAATCGCCGCGGCAATCAGCGTCATCCCATCGCAGACCGCGTCCACCGGAATAATATCCAGCCGCTTGCTCTCATTCGATGGCAACTGCCGGAAATATGTCCCCAGCAAATACGAGAGCGACGCCGATGTGTTGATCCCCTCATTCCATCCTAGAAACGGCTTCGCCACCGAAGTTTCCACGATCGCCGGACGCACTACCGCAATCGGCAGCCCCGCGCCATATTTCACGATCAATGATTCCGCCAGGCTCTTGGTCAGCGTATACGTATTCGGCCAACCCAACTCCTTCGCTCGTCGCGTCCCAGCCTCGGTCAAATACGTCTTCAGCCAGCGGATCCGGTTCTTGCGAATCTGATTCTCCAGCGCCGCGCCCTGCAGCCCCTTCGCCGCATGTTCTTTCGTCAGTGACTGCGATCTCAGCCCCGCCGTCACCTCCTCGCCCTCGGCCTGCGCCTCCGCCTTCGCGATTACCTCATGCAACGCCTGCCACTCCTGCTCCGCGTCAAAGTGGGCCACGCGATGCGGCGTGTAATTCGGAATGAGCCTCTCCGCCACGCGCCCATCGCGCTCTCCCGCCACATAACACGTGGAAAGATGCAGCAAACCCGCGTGATCGGTCCCGCGCAAAAATTCCAGGATGTTCATCGCCGCGTCCGTATTGGTCGCCAGAGCATCCCGCAAATCCGGATTGAAGTCCGTCAATCCCGAACTATTCACGATCAAATCCAGATTGTTCTGCAGCCGCCTCCCAATCTCAGCATCCAGCCCCAGCCCCGCCAGCGTGACATCTCCCTCCACCACCTCCACCTTTTCGCGCAGATATTCCCCGAGTCCGACTCCATATTTTTCAAACAGCGGATCGAATACCGGCGACTCTTCTACGATTTTTTCAAAGCGCCGCTGTGCGGGATTCGATTTCTGCCTCCGGATCAGCAGATAAATCTTTCCTATCTTCGGCAACTCCATAAGCGTGTTCGCTAGCCAGACCTTGCCAATAAATCCAGTGACTCCGATCAGCATCACGTGCTTGCCCGCCAGCGCCCGCCGCACCGAGAACCCCGGCTCCTGTTTCCGTCCTTCGAAGTGTACGATCGGACGCTCCTGCGCCACTGCTTCCCGCCCCGAGGCAATCACGGCGGCTTTCAACTCCTCCAGCGTGATATCCAGTTGCCGCGCTAGCGTCTTCGGCGCTCGCCGCCCATCCGGACTCTGGTCCCGAATCGGCGCAAACGCTCCGCGCGGCCGGATCACTGGCTCGAGCAGGCGTCCCGTCGCCACGCCGTCGCGAAATTCCAGCCGGTTTGCCACCACCCATTTCACCCCTAAATGCTGCGCCAAGGGCTTCATCACGTGCTCGAGGCCTTGGCTCACCAGCACCACGTCCGCTCCTGAGCGCAGCAACTCCTGCACACGTTCCACTCCGTGCGCCTTCAGCTGCGGCCTCAATTTGTATTGGAAATATTCTTCGCCCAGCAGATCCAGTCGATCGCGGGTCACGCCCCGCAAAGCCGTGTGGACCACACGCGTAGCGAATTTGCGGTTCGTCGAATATAGAAACGGACGCAGCGCCGCCATCAGGAAGATCAGCCCGCGCCGCCGGAAGCGTTCCGAAAAAGTCTGGGCATTCCAGGTAAAGAACGCCACGGGCTGCACCACGGTTAGGTCCAGCAGGCTCCCTTCCACGCGCCAGTACACGGTGGGCGCCACGCGGGGGGACGTGTCGGGTTTGTGGTTTGACTGTTCCAAAGCGCATTCGCCCCGCGCAGGGATTTCCCCCGCAGGTGGACGAATCTTCTATTGTAAACAATGCGCCCCAATACCCGAAGCCCTTATCTACACCCCCGCTCAGGAAGCAACCACGCCCGAGAACTAGCTTCAGAAACAGTTAAGGAGCCCAGGCCGGTTGGACCAGGACTCCTTAAACTTAACGCCTCTAAAAAAGACTTAGGAGGCGCGCCGCCGACGATCCTGCTCTTCCTGCTCATCGTCCTGAGAAGGATTCTTCCGGCTGGGGTCAACATTCCCCTTCTGCTGTTGGCCAGTCTGACCGGATTGTCCACTCTGTCCAGGCTTTTGACCCTGGCCGTGCTGGCCTTGACCCGGTTGGCTCTGCCCTTGGCCGTACTGGCCACTCTGCTGCTTATTTTTGTCCATATCGTCTGCCATATCTACTCCTCCGTTTTTTGCAGAGCGCATCTTGCCGCGCCGCCGCGGTATTTTGATTCACATCTGTCTTGCCTACCTTAGTTGCCGTGTACCCGCGACAGGTTGGGAACTATCTTTCGTTGTTCCCTCGGAGGAGAGCGAAGTCGATACTCCCCTATTTCAGTGGCTTCACTTCCAGCACTTCACACTTCTCAATCACCGGAGCCTTGCTCAGCAGTGTTGCCGCATTCGCCATCAACCCCGCCGCCACGCGCCCATTCAAATGCGCCTGCCGTCCCGCTTCGTCCTTGAACACGTCGAAGATCCCAAAAGTCGACGGCCCCATTTTGATGGCGAACCATTCCAGCGTCTCCGGTTCGTCTTCCACAATTGCCAGCGCACTTCGCAGGAAATTCTCCACTTCCGCTTCCTTGCCCGGCTTTGCCTCAACCCGCGCCAACAATGCCAACCTGACTTTAGCCATACCATTCTTCTCCTTATAGCTGTGATCTCAGTTGGATGCCGCCCTCTCGCTTATGTTTCTGCAAAAGTTACGATTACAAAAAGCGAGCCCGGCGTTCGCAGAATCAACAGTTTCTGAGCACGCGCATTTCCGCCCGCCATTTTCACACTCCCGTAACAATCTTTTCGTATAGTGACCCCCTTGGCACACCCGCAATCTTAATCGCCCTTCGATCTGAGGTCTCACAATGGCTACTGCAACCACGTCGGTTCTGGACCAGAAACTTTCGCGCTCCCCCGGCAAACTCGGCATGTTGGTTTTTGGCGTCGTGCTGGTCATCGGAGTGGGCTACGCCGGCTCCAGCCTGCTGCACGATCTTTCCTTCGTGCACAACGAGTCCGTCCTGCCCTTCGTGCTTCTCGGCGTTGCCTTGCTGGTCGCCCTTGGCTTCGAGTTCGTGAACGGATTCCACGACACCGCCAACGCCGTAGCCACGGTCATTTACACGCACTCGCTCGAACCTCACATCGCGGTGGTCTGGTCCGGCTTCTGGAATTTCCTCGGCGTGCTAGCCTCCAGCGGACTGGTCGCCTTCGCCATCGTCTCGCTCCT
>DATEQW010000144.1:0-7017 GCA_035272245.1 Candidatus Sulfotelmatobacter sp.
AGGCCGTGTCACCGTCATTGCACTGTCAAACCTACGGTGGTGATGGTTACCGGGTTGGACTGCCCTGCTGTTGCCCCTTGCACTTTGACGTTGTAAGTTCCGAGTTCAGGATTGGTGCCAGAAGAATTCGAGCTTCCTGAGCCGCCGCAAGCCGTCAGCATCAAAAGAAAAACGCACGCTCCGGCGAGCTTTGACCGTGGGCGTCGTTTATTTCGAGGTCGGATACTGGCGAGTAAAAGACCGGCCAGCGGGAAGAAAGAGAGGTAGAAGTGCAGCCCCATCCCACTTGGGGTTCCCAGGGACGCCGAACCGGTGGGAACGGTGATGGTGAGTGAGAACGGTACGGCTTGAGTCCCCGGAGTAATCTTGGCGGGCGAAAAACTGCAGCTACCACCTGGGGGCAGTGAGGCTTGAGAACACGAAAGCGTGAGAGGCTGGCCGGGAGCACCCGTATTCGCATTCAACAGAAGCGAATAGGTCGCCGTTCCGCCGGGGGAAATAGTTTGCGGCGCAGGCTGAGCGGCGGTCGGCGCGCTGACAATGGTCACCGTGGCTGATCCCGTCGACTTGCCGTCGGCTTGCGAAAGCGCAGTGATGGTGACTGTGGCTGGGGTCGGAATTGCGGCAGGCGCCTGAAAGAGTCCGGTCGTGGAGATTGTCCCGAGCGTCGAATTGCCGCCCAGCGTTCCGTTCACCGACCATGTGACCGCCGAATTGCTGCTTCCAGCTACCGTGGCCGTGAATTGCTGCTGGGTGCTGACCACCACGCTGACGGGATTGGGTGAGATCGTGACAAAGAGCGCCGGTACTAGCTGGCGGATGCGCGCATTGTCCATATCCGCAACATATAGATTGCCGGCGGCATCGCCAAACACGCCCGAAGGCGAGTTAAGTTCCGCGAGGGTCGATTGGCCGCCATCGCCGGAGAATCCTTGCGTGTTGCTGCCTGCAACGGTTTGAATGTTGCCCGTAGCTGCAAAAACCTCGCGAATCACGAAATTGTCTGTATCCGCGATGAAGATGTCTCCTGCGGTGTCGACGAACACGCCGTAGGGAGTATCCAGCACGGCGCTCGTAGCGGCCGAACCGTCACCGGAGTAGCCACGTGCTCCAGTTCCGGCCACGGTGGTTATGGTGCCGGTCGATGCGGTCACCTCGCGAATGCGATTATCGAAGGTATCGGCGATGAAGATGTCTTCCGCCGCATCGAGGAACACGCCGGTTGGAAAGTTGAGCTGCGCGCTTGTGGGCGCTCCGCCATCTCCACAGGTTGCGCCGGCAGGAGTGCACTCCGTGTTATTGCCGACCACTGTGGTGATGATTCCGGCCGACGATACCTCGCGAATAACATTGTTTCCTGTATCGGCAATGAAAATATTTTCCGTGCTATCGACGAAAACGCCGTAAGGACTGCTGAGTTCAGCAAGTGTGGCTGCTGCGGTGTCACCGGAGTAGCCGGCTGTTCCAGTCCCCGCCACGGTGGCGATGGTGAGCGACGAAATCGCGACGCCGGCAACCGTGATCGTTGCTGTGGTGGTGTTCACCACGCGGATGCGATTGTCTTCAGTGTCTGCGATGAAGATGTTTCCAGAGGCATCCAGGAACACGCCTTGAGGATTGTTGAGTTGCGCGCTGGTAGCAGCCTCACCATCGCCGCAGGGTGCGGTAGAGGAAGCGCATATCGTAATACTGCCCGCTACAGTTTGGATATCGCCGGAGGCGGCTACCACTTCGCGAATGGCGGAGTTGTCCGAGTCAGCGATGAATATGTCTCCCGCGGAGTCAACCGACACAGATGCGGGTGAGCTCAACTCGGCGTTCACGGCCAACCTCGTGTCGCCGGAATAGGACAGGGTGTTATTTCCGATGATGGTCTGAATGGTTCCGGCCGTTACCTTGCGAATCACGAAGTTGTCGGTATCGGCGATGACAATGTCGCCCGAGCTATCGACGACCACATTGCTCGGGTAGTTGAGTGTCGCGCTGGTCGCGGTGGCGTTGTCTCCAGTGTAGCCAGCCGTTCCGAGCGTGCCTGCAACGGTCGTAATAATGTTGATGGTTGACGCCGCCACCTCGCGAATCGCGAAATTGTTTGTATCGGCGATGAAAATGTTTTCCGAGCTGTCCACGAACACCCCATCCGGAGCGCAGAGGAATGCACTGGCCGCCAGCCCTGCATCGCCTGTGAATTGGCAGGCGGTACCGCCATCTGCCTGGTAGTAAGCGCCGGCTACAGTTTGAATATAGGCTGGCGGGATCACAACTCCAGCAATCGTAGTCTGCGTAGTAGCGGGATTCACAACGCGGATGCGGCTATTGTCAGTATCGGCGATGAAGATGTTTCCCGTGGCATCGACAAACACGCCTTCGGGAAGTGCAAGTTGTGCACTGGTGGCTGGGCCGCCATCGCCGCAGGGTGTGGTGGGATCCGGGCAAATCGTTTCGTTTCCGGCGACGGTTTGGATGTAGCCGTTCGAGGCTGTGACTTCGCGGATCGCAGCATTGTCGGTGTCCGCGATGTAGATGTTCTCGGCGCTATCCACAAAAACGCCGTATGGATCGTAGAGTTGCGCACTGGTCGCAAGGCCACCATCGCCCGAATAGCCGGCGGCGCCCGTGCCGGCGACCGTAATGATGTTGCCGTTCGAGGCTGTGACCTCGCGAATTACCGAATTCTGCGTATCCGCGATGAATATGTTTCCCGAAGCATCCACGAAAACGCCTTCGGGACCGTCGAGCGCGGCGCTGGTTGCAGGTCCGCCGTCACCGGCGTAGCCGTGAGTGCCATTGCCGGCCACGACGGTGAGGTTGTTTGTTGTGTCGACCTTAAAGATATGACTCGAATGCGAATCCGCAATGTAGACGTTACCCGCCGCATCGAGCGCGACGCCGCCCGGATACCCGATGCTAGCGTTGAGCGCGGTTAGATTGTTCGGACCGCCTCCGGCGACAGTACTGATGGCATACTGGGCCAGCGAAACTCGCGGAGCGAACAGGACGAGCGCAAGAGCAACACTGAACAGGAAAGGGGAGTTCTGGCGGCGCATGATCACTTCGCCTCCCTACCGGAAACCCGGTCGAGCCGGACCACCGTCTTGCTCTTGGCGCGGCCCGGGCCTGCCATCTGCAGGACTAATCGGGGGCGGAATCCCCTTTGCCACGACTGGTAGTCTGAACGCCGGATGGTGAATTGCTGGGTCGTCTCGGCCGACGCGTGGGCTCGGAGCGCAACCGTGCAGGCGCTGGTTCCACCTTTATCGGCGTGGGAGAGATCCCAAAGAGTCATTCGCTGAATGGAGAAATCAGACGACCCGTGGTTCACCAGATGGATGCGTATCTGGATTTGTGACTCGGACCCGAGATCCTTACTTTCGACCACTTGGTAAGAACCCGAAACCAGCGGAGCATTCTTGGCTAGCGCAGATTGGACGCCCAGCGCAAACAGCGCGAGCATCACTAGCCGCCACTTGCAGAAACGAAGATTGTTGTAGTTCATGTGAACTAGCCTTCCTTCACTCACTTGCCTTGAGGACCACTCTCAGCCCGAACCACTCACTCCAGGCGGCTCGACCGCAATGTCTTGTCTTTTACTGATCCCTGGATCGTACCTGGAGCCCAGCTTTCGCTGGAGTCAAGACCGCGCTAGCGTCCCTCAAGAGCTCTAGCACCCTTTGACCTTGCTAATTACCTTAAAGTGGAAGGAACAGACGGGCAGCATTCTACGTCACTCGCGAATGTGATGGAGATCACACGAGGCGCAGGACCGCACTGCCGGCTCAGTCAAACTTGCGCCAGTTGCACAGGACCGGCGCGTTGTCATAGGGCAGGGCTGCCCTCAGTTCCTTTTCGGCTGCGGCGGGGTCGTAGCGATGCAGGAGGAAGCCGTAGTTGAGATGTAACAGCCGATCCTGTGGGTTTCGCATGATGGCCCACTGATACTCGGCGACTATGTCGCTATATTCGAGGCTCACTCCTTCCGTCTGGCCTTTGAGGCGCAGGACCTCTTCGGAATGGTTGAGTTGATTTGTGAATGGAGGCCGCTCCAGCTTGCTTAGAACCAGACCTGCGACGCGTACACGATCATAAGGCGTAAATGCGAGCAGACGCTCGCAATCTTCCTGGGAAATAACATCCGCACCCGTGGCGCCGCGCTGTAGTTCTGACGGGAGGATGCGGACGACCTCGCCGAAGAAGGCGCGCGCCAGCAGGTAGGTCCCGCGGGGATTCGTATGAACGTGTTCATAAAAAAGCTCGCCGCCTGGGACCTCATGCGGACTCTCGGCAGCGAGAACTGCGGCCGCGTCAACCAAGCCGATGCCGGAGCCCTCGCCTGCTACGGTACGAATCACGTCATTCAACTTGCTGTCAGCGCGAAAGCGAAGAGTGTCGAGATCCTGCGCGCGCACGAAACGCTCTTTGGCCCCGGCGAAGTCACCGATAGCCCAGAGACAACGAGCGATGCGAAACTGGAGCTCTGCATACTGAGGATCGATATCTGCGGCCGAAAAGTACAGCTGGAGGGCCTCGGAGTACGATCCCGCATTTTCAAGAGCCGCGGCATGTTGGACCAGTCCCTCCCAGGAATTCAATTCATCCGGCCGAATGCCTTCGCGATGCAGTGAAGCGAAAGGAGCGCAGTCCTTTAAGTTAGTGGCTACTGTGCTGATCAGCACATGAGACCCCGAGCGGCGGGCGACCGCGCCAATATCCCGCAAATTGGCTGCGAAATTCCCATACACCGGTCTCATCTGTGGAGAATCGGCGCGGACTTGCCTCTCCAGAAACATTTCCATGCCGCGCCACTCGGCCGCGTTATTCCTGGTACCTCCAGAGGCGTTCCCTACAAGTTGACCAAGTCTCGTGGAGTTGAGAGCGATCCTGGCGCGAATGGCCGGGAGGCTCAAGTCCCAAGGGGTTAGCACCGTCCCTGGACCAAAAGGACCGACCACTTCGGTGTTGCCTGTGTAAATGACGAAAAGGTCGGGCTGGTATTGCGCCAGATCCTTCACCATGGGCAACAGCACATGCGAATTGATGGCGGTGATACTGGCATTGACGACCTCGAACTTTACTTGGGGAAAGCGTTCCCGGAGCATTACCTCGAGGTAACGGGCAAATCCGTAGGTAGGGTCGGGATCTCCCCAAGCCACAGACTCGCCCAATACGAAGATCCTGTAGGTCCCAGGTGCCTTTGTTGCGGGAATCACGTAGGGGCGCGGTGTCCGGTACATGCCGGGAGGGAAAAAGGGCGCGGCAAAAAACTGGTTATCGCAATACGCAGGGCGGCCCTGATCTGTACAGGGACGCATTGCGCCAGTTGGCGTCCCAACTCCGCAAATGCGCAGCAACACCTCCGCGACCACGAGCAGTAGAACCGGAACCAGAATGGCAGTGGCCGAGATGGAGAACCAGTGACGCCAGGAACCGCGGCGTGGTGTTGGGACCGCTTCCGTGATTTGCACGTCTGCAGGTACAGTCATCTCTGCTCTCGGCAAGGCACCGGATTATGAGGTGTTCGGCTTTTCCGGGATACGCAGAAGTATCGCCCGCACACGAACACATCGTATGCGAGGCCGCAACTTCCCCCTCCATTCCAGCTACTTAGTATTGACGATAGTCAGGGCACCCAAGCCGCAACAGTGGCGACTGTCACGGCGTCTTGTGATAAAGATCACAAGACCCAGCCATGGTCAGGACAGCATTGCTCGACCCGGGCCACAGACTCTACACAGCTAGAAGTTCCGGTACATAAACTGAGCTGCGCTGGCACCTTGCGACTGCGTGACGATGAATAGGAGAAACGACACCAGCACATAGAGCGGCGGGATCCAAAACCAGCGCCACCGAGCCATGAGCACAATCAACCCCGCGTGGGATACCTCACTCGAAGGCTCCGCTTCAACCGAATATCGGTTCAGAGTCTCGATCATCAAGAGCACTACGGCATATCCCAAGGCCAGCGTCAGAATCAGGAGATAAAGGCTGCCACTCAAGAAGTGTGAAAAATAGCTGGCTGGCGATAGGACTGCCGACAGCATCTGCCGCGCCTGGACGAGAGATGAGGCGCGAAAGAATATCCAGCCCAAGCTAACGAGAGTAATGGTTGCAGCCCACGAGACCGGCGTCCAGAGGGCCGCTGGAGGGGACCAGTCAAACTTGCGTTGGAGTTGCTGGATCTGGCGATGCAAGACGAGCAGCACTCCGTGGTAAAGGCCCCAGAGCACGAAGAGCACACTTGCCTTATGCCACAATCCGAAAAGAATCATCGAAATCACCAAGACGAGGTTTCGCCACCACACCTCGCGACGCATCACCGCGAGCGGGAGGAAGACGTAGTCGCGAATCCAGAACGAGAGCGACATGTGCCAGCGGGTCCAGAAAATCGATGGGCTGGTAGATGTGAACGGACGAGCGAAATTCTCGGGTACGGTGAATCCGAGCGCTTGCGCAGCGCCGATGGCGATGTGTGAGTAGCCTGCGAAATCCAGGAATAACTGCAATCCATATCCCAACGCGAGACACCAGACGTCGGGGCCGCTCCAGCGAGTGACGTGGTCGAAACCGGAATTGATTCCGTCGCCGACCAGAATTCCCTGCCCCAGCAATTGCGCCAATTGCATCATCAAAATGCCCGTTGCGATACGGCGGAATCCGCGTCCGATGGCCTGCCGGGATGTAGTTTCCTCGGAGCGAAATTGCGGAAGCATCTCGGGCATACGGCAAATCGGTCCTGAGATCACGACGGGGAAGAACCCCATGTACAGCGCAAACTCAACGAACGACGGGGCTAACTCCTCGCCGCGGTAAAGGTCAAAGAGATAACTCATTGCCTGGAACGTCCAGAATGAAATTCCCAACGGCAAGGCAAAATGGGAGAATCTTTGCAGTGACGAAAGAGGAATGTTGATCGCGATCGCCGGCAGGTACTTGAACGTTCCGAGCAGCGCCAAATTCAGCAGAATACCGATAGAGAGAATAACCCCGGAAGGGTTTCGCTGAAGCCATTTCCCGAAGAAA
>DATEQW010000145.1:0-3397 GCA_035272245.1 Candidatus Sulfotelmatobacter sp.
AGCGGAGGCAATGCGGCACCGTGATTCGCCGCCAGCAAGCGCGGGCTAACTCCTTTGTTTCACATATTTTGATACCTAAGTGCTTTATCGGACGTATTTTGCGAGGAATTTCTTGCTAACGCGATGATTCCAATAGACCGCGGGGGGAGGGGGGAGGGTGCCCTCCAGAAATCAAAATCCCCACCCTGTCGCCAAGAACGCGACCAGGATGGGGCACCCGCATTTACTGAGAACCAAGAACTGAGAACTGCAAACTGAGAACCGAGAACTGAGAACTAGCTCACAGCCTTATCCGTGATCTCGAGCCCGCGATCGATGATGGAGAAAGCTTCGCGCATCTGCTGCTCGTTAATGCACAGCGGAGGATTGGTAAAGAAAGTGTTCCAGCGCACGAAGGTGTAGAGCCCCTGCTCGCGGAAGAAGCGCCCGAGCGCGGCCATTTCATCGGAGGTGCCATTGAACGGCGCCATCGGCTGCCGCGTTTTGCGATTGCGAATCAGTTCGAAGATGCCGAACAATCCAATCGAGCGCACCGCGCCCACCGACGGATGTTTGGCCTGCAGTTCGGTTCCGAGTTGCGTCATGATCGCGCCCATTTTTTTCGCGTTGTCGATCAGCCCATCTTCTTCATACACGCGAATGGTCGCCAGCGCCGCCGCGCAGCCCATGGGATGACTGTTGTAAGTCAGCCCTCCATAAAAAACTTTGTCCTGAAAATGTTGCGCGATGTGATGACGCATGCCAACCGCGCCCAGCGGCAAATAACTGGAGGTCAATCCCTTCGCCATGCAAAGCAGATCGGGAACGACCTTCCAGTGGTCGACTGCGAACCACGCGCCGGTGCGTCCGAAACCAGCCATCACTTCATCGGCGATCATCAGGATTCCGTATTTGTCGCAGAGCTTGCGCACGCCTTCGAGATATCCATCAGGCGGAACGAGAATGCCATTGGTTCCGGTCACGGGCTCGAGGATGAAAGCTGCAATCGTCTGCGGGCCTTCGAGCTGAATGGTCTCCTCAATCATAGCCAGCGAACTTTCAGCCGATTCCCATCCGCGCTCGATGCCATGATACGGATCGAGCACGTGCACCACGCCCGGAATGCCAGGTTCCGCGGCCCATCTCCGTGGATCGCCGGTAAGGCTCATCGCCCCCGCAGTTGCGCCGTGATAAGAGCGATAGCGAGCGATGATCTTGTGGCGTCCGGTAAAGAAACGGGCGATCTTGATGGCATTCTCGTTGGCTTCGGCTCCGCCGTTGGTGAAGAAGAAAGTATCGATATCGCCGGGAGTGATTTCGGCGAGCTTGGCGCCGAGGCGCGCGCGGACTTCGGTCGCCATGAAGGGATTCGCGTAAGCGAGCGTTGCAGCCTGCTCGCTGATCGCCTGAATGACGCGCGGGTCGCCGTGTCCGATGTTGACGGACATGAGCTGGCTGTTGAAGTCGATGAAGCGCTTCCCTTCCGGTGTGTAAAAATAAATCCCTTTGGCGTTGGCGACGGGAATGGGATCGACCTTCGACTGGGCGGACCATTCGTAGAGCGTGTGCTTGCGGGAGAGGTCGACGATTTCTTTGCCGGACATCGTGGGAGTTGCAACACTAGTCGTCATAGATTCCTTCTCGAAAATCATTCACCACAGAGTCACAGAGACACAGAGAAAACGTTTTATAGAACTCTTCGGATGATTCCTCGCGTCAGTAATGGCACGTTGAAGTTGATCAGCAGGCCGACTGTTTTGCCTGAGAGCCTCAGGTATGTGAGCAGTTGAGCCTCGTGGACTGGAAGGATTCTCTCCACGGACTTCAGTTCGACGATGACTTCATCATAAGCGGACTCGAGCAGTCCGGGTCCGAGTTGGCGGTGGACCTCGATGGCCGCCCCAATGATTGGAGCGGTTCTAGGATCTTGCTCGTTTTCGATTTCTCTGTGTCTCTGTGACTCTGTGGTGAGAAGGTTCATTGTTTCTTCTCTGCTGCGGCCTAGAATTTTCGGCTGTGCTCTTTGGCCCAGCGTTCGACGACGACTTTCTTGTCGGTATAAAACTCGATAGCGTCGCGGCCCTGGCCGTGGAGATCGCCGAAGAAGCTGTTCTTCCATCCGCTGAACGGAAAATAAGCCATGGGCGCGGCTACGCCGATGTTGATGCCGATGTTTCCTGCGGGAGCTTCGTAGCGGAAGCGGCGCGCGGCCGATCCGCTCGATGTGAAGAGCGACGCTTGATTGCCGTAGGCGCTGCGCTCAAGGAAAGCGAGAGCTTCGTCCATGTTGTCGGCGTGGACGAGGCTTAGGACCGGGCCGAAGATCTCCGTGTCAGCGAGATCGCTGGTGGCAGGAACGTTGTCGAGAATCGTGGGCTTCACGAAATTGCCGGACTCGTATTTCGGGATCTTCGAGTTGCGTCCATCGAGCAGAACTTTCGCGCCCTGCTTTTCGCCAAGGCCGATCAGCGATTCCACGCGCTCTTTACTTTGCGGTGTGATCACCGGTCCCATCTGGACGTCTTTGTCTAGGCCGTTGCCAACTTTCAGTTTGGAAGCAGCGTCGGCGATGGAGTCACGGAATGTCTTCTGCGCCTCGCCAATGGTGACGGCGACAGAGACGGCGAGGCAACGCTGGCCGGCGCATCCGAAGGCGCTGTCACTGATGATCTGTGTGGCCATCGGCATGTCGGCGTCGGGGAGAACGATGACGTGATTCTTGGCGCCGCCCTGGCACTGGCAGCGCTTCCCTTTTTCGCCGGAGCGCGCGTAAATGTAGCGCGCAACGGGCGTCGATCCAACGAAGCTGATGGCGCGAACTTTGGGATGATCGATGAGCGCGTCAACAACGGCTTTGCCTCCGTTGACCAAGCCCACTACACCCTTCAGCAAGCCGGTTTTCTCCAGCAGTTCGTAGACGTAGCGCATCGTGAGCGGGACGCGCTCGCTGGGCTTGAGAATGAAGGTGTTGCCGGTAGCGATGGCGTAAGGCAGATACCAGAACGCGATCATGCCGGGAAAATTGAAAGGCACAATGGCGGCGGTGACGCCGAGGGGCTGGCGGATCATCATTTCGTCGATGCCGCGGGCTACGTCTTCGAGGTTGTAGCCTTGCATCATCATGGGGATGCCGCAGGCGACTTCGACATTTTCGATGGCGCGGCGCCACTCGGCCCTGGCCTCGGTAAAGGTCTTGCCATTTTCCTGGGTGATAATGCGGCTCAGTTCGTCGATGTGATCTTCAAGGAGTTGCTTCAGCTTGAATAGCGGCTGGATGCGGTCTTCAGGCGGAGTACGGCGCCACTCGGGATAGGCGGCGGCAGCGGCTTCCACTGCGGCGGCAACTTCCGCGGCACTGGAGAGCGGGGCTCTCGCGATGGTTTCGCCGGTCGCGGGATTGGTCACGTCGAGCCATTCA
>DATEQW010000146.1:0-4661 GCA_035272245.1 Candidatus Sulfotelmatobacter sp.
GAAAGCTGAATCATGGGCTGGATTCATCGTCTCACAAAAGACGAGTACCGAGTACCGAGTCGCGAGATACGAATCAGGAATGCGCGACAGCGCGGCCGTTGCGCGATCCGGGATACGCGCCCCACAGTTCGCTGTGGAACTGAATGCGCTCCAGGGCGCGATCGATTACGGCTTCCATTTCGCGCGCGTACTTCACCTCGCGGCCCTTAGCCAGGCGCCGTCGAGCTTCTTCCGGACTGAACCAGGTGGGATGACGCATCGCTTCATCGGGCCGGCGCAACTCGTGGATTTCCATCAGGAAGGCCTTGACCACAAATTCCTGCACGCCGCCCGGCTGCCAGAAAACGCCCTTGGAATGGATATAAAGATGAAAGTGGCGCGGCTCGATAGTTCCCAGTGCGCCGGCCTCTTCCGCCGCTTCGCGCTCTGCGGCCTGGCTGTGCGAGAGGCGCGCCTCGGGTGATCCTTTGGGGAAGGTCCACTTGTTTCCGCCGTTGGTGTTCACCAGCAGAAATTCGACAATCGCGTTCCGCCTGCGGAAACAGACTGCGGCCACCTGCAACGGCAGCGATTTTGAAACGCGTGGCGAACCCATGGGGCGCCCTCCTGCTTAATCGTAGATGCAGGAGGTTTCAGCAGTGTTAACGTGCAACATAAATTGTGCACGTAGGGTGGTTACTGTAGTTACTAAAATGGGACAACCATCTCAAGCCTAGGCAAGTTTGCCCTGCAGCGTCTTCCGGTCCAATTCGTTTTCCCACCGTGCCACGACGAGCGTCGCGACGCCATTGCCGATCATGTTCACCAGCCCGCGAAACATGCTCATAAAGCGGTCGATGCCCAGGATGAGCGCCATCCCTGCCACCGGAATCGTTGGAATTACTGACAGAGTAGCGACCAGAGCGATAAACGACGCTCCCTGCACGCCGCTCGCCCCTTTTGACGTCAGTGTGGCGACCGAGAAAATCGTGAGCTGTTCCAGCAGCGTTAAATGCGTGTTGGTGGCTTGGGCAACGAACAACGCTGCCAGCGTCATATAAAGACTGCTGCCGTCCGTGTTGAACGTATATCCGGTGGGAACCACCAGGCCAACCAGAGATCGCGAGCAGCCCAGTTTTTCCAGTTTCTCCATCAGCGTGGGGATGGCCGTTTCCGACGAACTGGTGGCCAGCACCAGCAGGATTTCTTCCTTGATGTGCAGCAGGAACTTCACGATGCTGAATCCCGCGACCCGGCAAATCGCTCCTAGCACGATGAGCACGAACAGAATAGAAGTCACGTAAAAAGTTGCGATCAGCTTGACCAGTGGTCCCAGCGAGGCGAGTCCGTACTTGCCGATGGTGAAGGCCATGGCGCCAAAAGCGCCGAGCGGCGCAAAAATCATCAGAATATTCACCACACGGAAGACGACCTGGGTCAGCGACTCCAGCAGCGCCACAATTGGTTTCGCTCGCGGCCCCGCCGACGACAAGCCAAAGCCAAACAGAATCGATACGAAAACCACCTGCAGGATGTCTCCCTTGGCAAACGCATCCGTCACCGTGGTGGGGATGATGTGCATCAGGAATTCGGTGACGCCCTGTGCCTTGGCCTGCCCGGCGTAATCGGCGACGGCTTTGGCATCGAGCGACGCCGCATTCACATTGAAACCGCTGCCGGGATGCACCACGTCGCCGACAACCAGCCCAACCACTAGCGCGATGGTAGAAACGATTTCGAAGTAGAGCAGCGCCTTGCCGCCGACCCTCCCGACTTTCTTCAAGTCCTGCATGCCGGCGATCCCGGTGACCACCGTGCAGAAGATGAGCACGGTGATGATCATGGTGATCATGCGAATGAAGGCGTCGCCCAACGGCTTCATCGCGACGGCGCGGGTGGGACTCACATATCCCAGCACCACGGCGATCACCATGGCGATGAGAACCTGCACCCAAAGAGACGCGTAGAACGGCTTTCGCCGCGGCTGAGTGGACTCGGTTGGCGACGTTTCGATCAGAGTGGACATGGGCTGGGTCGCGGACTCTTCTTTGACAAGGCTTGTTCGGCCAAGTTAGTTCGCCGGAGCCTCGAGCGTTTTCACCAGCCACGGAATAATTACTTGCTTGAAGATCAGGGGATCGGGCCACACTCCCACTTGCCGGCCCAGGTGTCCACCGTGGGGGTTGATCCAGGCTTCTTTTGGGACATCGCCTTTGCTCAACAGCAGGTATTCGTCGTCGATCGGCACCTGTGTGTCGAGAACGCCTGCAAGAATGAGCATCGGGGCCATCGGCTTGCCCAGCAAGCCCTCATGCACCAGTGACAGCTTGGGCAGAAAGTCGCCCATTTCATCCAATGTGTGAACGCCTTCGAGAATGCTCATCAGGGCCGGCACCTGGTCGAACAGGTATTCGCGATTGCCCAACAGCGAGTTCATCAGGAAATCTTTCTGAAAGAACTTGTCCACCGGCGGAGATTGCGCGCTGCAACCACGCAACCGGCCGCGCTCAACAATCGCCATCTTCGTCGCCCAGTACGCGCCCCAACTGACGCCGTGCATCGCAATGCGATTCTTGTCGATCTCCGGCCGCGACTGCACGTAATCAATCACCCGGGACAGCATACGATCCGCTGTCTCGCTCACCTTGATCGGATTCTGCCCAGTTCCCGGGCCATCGACCGCGAGATAGCCAATCCCGAAGGGAAGAATTGCGCCGAAGCTTTCCGTTAAATCCTCCTTGCGGCTGTCCAGACCGTTCACTGCAATCACCAGCGGCACCGGGCCTTTTGCATTCTTCGGCAAACGCAGGTAGCCGATAATTTCTTTTCCTTCGAAAGGAATGCGCACGACCTCGAGCGGCGGATCCATAAAACGCGCATGCGCCAGAAACGCCTCGAGAGCTCTCTCATACGAGCGTTGTTTGCCCGGAGAGGCGGGGATCGGCCAACGCCCGAACGAATAAAGGCGCCAGGCCCGGATGTAATCCGCATTCGCTTTCGTGGGATCCGTTTTCTCCAGCGACTTTGCTTCGTGGAAGTAGCGATCGGCCACATGCATGAATCCGGCGGCCCATTCGTCTTTGTCGGCGGTGTGGATGTTTTCGAAGGCCTCTTTCACATCGCCGGGATCCAGACCAATCAGGGGGTACTGGCCAACTTCGGCGCGGCGAATCGCCTCAACCCTGATTTCGTCGATCGTGCGTTCGCGACGTTCTTCCTTCTGCCCGAAAGCGCTGACTGAAATGAATGCGAGCAGCACAAACAAGAGAGATGCGAAATAGAACTTACCTTCCATTTTCATGCCTCGGCTTTTTCTTCTTGCTCGCGATCTGGCGAGCAGTCTACGAAAGAAGGCCGGACGGAATTGCGTCCGGCCTTCTTCCAATCCCTGACCTGACCACAACTAAAAGATGAACTTCAACCCGAGCTGCACGGAGCGACTCCCGCCTGAACCGATGATCGGGTTGGCCGCGGCAACGTCCGGTGTAGCGCACCCACAACCAAACGGGCGCGCAGAGGGGTCGTTCAAACCGAAACCGTTCTGACCGCCGTAAGGATTTGCAAAATTCGGATGGTTGAAAATGTTGAAGAACTCAGCCCGGAACTGAGCATGCAGACGTTCACCGAAGTGCCAGTTCTTGGCGACTGAGAGATCGAAGTCCCTGAAGCCAGAGTCGGGGAACATGTTCCGCGACATATTGCCGAACTGACCGAGCGGCGGCGGAATCATGATCGAGCCGCCCTGGGCATAACAGCCAAATAGGTTGAGCGAGGCCGTCGATGGGCCAGCTGTACCTCCGTCCACTGTCAGAGCTTGGCTGGCGCAAGCCGAGTTGCTGGCTCCGGGAAAATACGGAATCGGATTCGGGCCTGACTTGAAGTCGGAGGGTTTGCCATAAAAGCTCCAACGAATTGGCTCGTTGGCCGGCGGGCTGACGGGAAGCGGGCCAACGCCCGCGGCATCGGTTCCCAAATCAATCGGCCCCCAGGGTTGCGAGCTTTGCAGCGTCACAATGGAGTTGAGTTCCCACCCTTCCAGCATCTGCCCCAAGCCGGTTCGTCCGGGGATGGCATAGGTGAGCGACAACGTGAAGCGTTGCCGCATATCGAAGTCGCTGTTCGCGTATTCGCGGCCAACGTTGTACGAATCTTCGGGCAGCCCCGCGCCGTAGCCAAAGTCCCAGTTCGCACCGACGTCATCGAGTGCATGAGCGAACGTGTAGCCGGCTACCATGCTCAGGCCGTGATAATTTCGCGAGTTCAACGTGACTTGCAAACCGTCGTAGTTCGACCGGTAGACGTTTGCCATGTTGAAGATATTGCTCAGGTAGGGGAACTTTGTCGCATACGGCTCGGCGGCTGCCTCGTTCCCCGAGTCGACATTGCAATTGTTGTACGCCGGAGCGCTGGCGAGACAGGCGGTAAGGGAGCCAGCGCCCGTGCCAGTGGTCGTCCAGCCCGATCCCACAGGCGGTTGGTTGATATCCCGAATGCCCGTCAGATTCGTTCCGTGATTGCCCACGTAGGCAACCTCTAGAGAAAGATTCGGCGAGAAAGCGTGCTGCACGTTCAATGTCCAGTTCCAAACATAAGGAGTGGTGATGTTGCGATTCACGCTCATGATGGGGCACGGACTGGCGAAGCAATTAATCGTAGCGCTGCCGTAAAGAGGTGTGCTGCTA
>DATEQW010000147.1:0-40922 GCA_035272245.1 Candidatus Sulfotelmatobacter sp.
GATCGCTGCCTAGTTGAGAGTTTCAACATTGTCGGGAAAGGGCGCAGTGATCTAGGTCACCTACAGCCGTGACTCCGTCGGCAAGCCAAACCCCAGAAAACACTCCAAATACTTAGAAAACGCCCCGAATCTTTGGTCACGGCCGGGGGTGACCGCGGTCACGGCACCGCGCGCGATTAAGAGAGAGAATCTCCCCAGGATCGAGGGCTGCCGTGTCGACACTCACGATAGTTCTGCTCGTGTTAATGGAGATTGGCCTTTTGGGGATCCTGCTGAGAGTCGCTGTGATCATGGAGCGTTCCGAGAACCCACATGGACCCCAAAATAAGGTTGCGCGCCATGGAATCTCCGGCGTCGCTTCTCCCCACCATCCGAAACTTCGCTAGGCCGTGCCCCGGGACCCCGTGGCGCCGAGCTCACGAATACACGAATAAAAGGAGAACTGCATGAGCACGCTTGTGCTGAATAAAGATAAGAAAGCCGACCTGGCTGGACCGGGAATCGGCGACTACAAAGAATTAGAAAAAGTCCTCCCGCACGGTTACCGTTCGTTACTCACTCCCAAAGAGACGCAGCATGCCATCTTCCAGGTAAAGCGCTACATCGAAGACAATCTGTCCAAGGAACTCAACCTGATGATGGTCGAAGTCCCGCTCATTGTCGACGTCGAGAGCGGTGTCAACGATATGCTGGATCGTGATGGATCGCGCACGCCTGTACAGTTCCACATCTCTAATGATCGCGATCTGCATCCGGTCGATGCCCAAGTCGTTCAGGCCGCAACCAAGTGGAA
Organism: Candidatus Sulfotelmatobacter sp.; assembly: GCA_035272245.1. Lineage (GTDB taxonomy): Bacteria > Acidobacteriota > Terriglobia > Terriglobales > Acidobacteriaceae > Sulfotelmatobacter. The sequence goes on from DATEQW010000147.1 coordinate 794, forward strand.
ACGCGTGGCCCTGAAGCAATTTGATTGCAAAGTCGGCGAGGGCATCTGCACCGACATGCGCGCCGTTCGCAAGGATTATTTCCTCGATCACGACCACTCCGCCTACGTCGATCAGTGGGACTGGGAGCGCGTCATCATCAGCGAGCAACGCAATCTTGAGTTCCTGAAGGAGACGGTCCGCAAGATCTGGAAAGTGATCGTAGGGGCAGAGAAGTTTGCCCAGAACTTATTCCCGCAATTAAAAGACTATCGCTATCCCGATTTGCCGGAGGAGTTGATCTTCCTGCACGCCGAAGAAATTCTCGATATGTATCCCGATCTTCCCCGCAAGCAGCGCGAAACAGCGATCCTGCAAAAATATCCCGCTGTCTTCATTATCGGTATTGGCTGGCCGCTGAAGGATGGATATCCCCACGAGATGCGCGCCGCCGATTACGACGATTGGGTCACCGATACCCACGATCAAACCGGCAAGGACACCCACGGACTGAATGGCGACATCCTGGTATGGAACTCCGTGACCAAGCGGCGCCATGAACTCACATCCATGGGCATTCGAGTCACAGCCGAGACGCTGAAGAAGCAACTCGCCCTCACCAAGCAAGAGGATTTCATGCGCCTGCCATATCACCAGGCGATCCTGAACAGCGAGATTCCACTTTCGATCGGCGGCGGCATCGGCCAGTCGCGTACCTTAATGCTGTTGCTTCGCAAAGCCCACCTCGGCGAAGTCAGCGTCACCGTCTGGCCGAAGGTGCTGAAAGAGATGTGCGCGAATAAAAATATCTACGTGCTGGAGTAAGCATTTTCCTTCCAAAGATAGTGAGAGGGATGGTAGAGAAACCATCCCCTTATACACTTCCTCGAAAATTTCCCAATTGAAACGGCTCGCAAGGACTGCCCTCGTCGAGGAGGCAGTCAAGCGTGCCCGGCGCAGGCCGACGCTCTCACCGTCTCGACATTTTGCGCGTCGAGGTCGTCGCCGCAGCTAGTGGCTCGTTTCCAGCTTCTCTCTGGTCACGCCGCTGATCTCACTCGACCGCAGGTAGGTCTCCAACGCTTCCCGGTACATACAGTGTCGCTGGCCGGCCAGAATCTCTTCCTGGCCCTTGAGGATGAGTGCTTGGTTCTGAAGAATTGTCTTTTGATTGGCGAGCACAAGTTCTATTTGCGAGGCGACTTCGGCAGTTGGCATGGTAGGACCTCCTACGTAAATTGCGGACTCGAATAAAGTGGATTGCTGAACTGGTCAAGATGGCTTTTCACAGCCGCAGCCAAACGTCTGATTCCTTCGCGTATTTGCTCCGGAGCAGCGTTGGAAAAATTCAAGCGCATGTGGCGACTGCCTTCCAGAGGATCGTTGGCATAGAAGGAATTGCCCGGCACGAACGCCACATTGTGCTCGATCGCCGTTTTGAAAATGGCCGGCATGTCCAAACCGTCGGGCAGGCTCACCCACAGAAACAGTCCGCCATGGGGATGGGTCCAGGTTACCGTGGGCGGGAAGGATTCTCTCAGAGCCTCCAGCATCACGTCGCGTCGTTCGCGATAGACCTGGCGAATCAGCTTCACGTGCTTGTCGAGAAATCCGTCGCGCGCCACTTCGTAAGCCACGACTTGAGTGAAGGTGGAAGTGTGCAGGTCCGCTCCCTGCTTGAGTTGAGCCAGCTTGCCGATGATCTCGGGCGGAGCCACAATCCAGCCCAGGCGCAGCCCAGGAGCAAGCGTCTTCGAGAACGTGCTCAGGTAAATGACGTTACCGATCGAATAGCCACTGTCGCGGCGCAGATTTTCACGATCGAGCACCACCAGCGGGGAAAGATGCTCGCCTTCATACCGCAGCTGACCGTAGGGGTCGTCTTCGACAATCGGAATGCCATATTTATCCGCCAGCAGCACCAGTTGGTGCCGGCGCCCTTCCGACAACGTGGTTCCCGCCGGATTCTGAAAATTGGGCAGGATGTACATGAACTTTGGCCCGCTACGCAGCGGCTTCTCCACCAAATCCGTGCGCAGCCCGTCATCGTCCACGGGAACCGAAACATATTCCGCACCATAGACATTGAACGCCTGCAGCGCTCCGAGATAAGTCGGCGCCTCCACCAGAACCCGGTCTCCCGAATTGACGAAAAGCTTTCCGATCAGGTCCAGCGCCTGTTGCGAGCCCGAGGTGATCAGGACGTTCTCCACTTTTGCCTTGATTCCATAGCGCGCCATGTTGTTCGCGATGAGCTCGCGCAGAGGCTCATAGCCTTCCGTGGCGCCATACTGCAAAGCGGAAGCAGCTTGCTGGGTGAGCACTTTGTGGCACGCTTCCTCAAAGCGCTCAATGGGAAATACTTCAGGAGCCGGCAAGCCACCGGCAAAGGAGATCATTCCAGGTCGTTGCGTGATCTTCAGCAACTCGCGGATTTGTGAACTGGTAATGCCTTTGGTGCGTCGTGCGTAACGTGCGGTCCACGCGGTGGACATTGCGAGCCTTTCTGTTTCTAAGCGAAGCCGTCGGGTTGACTCACCGCGCCCACGTGCGCCTGGCCGTCGATAAACAAACGGCCGGCGGAGAGCGCCTTGCGGTCAAGCTCCAGCAGGTCGAGTTTCTTTACTTTATCTTCGAGCACGCTCAAGGCCGTCCCCGCAGCCAGACACTCGGTCTCTTCCAGCAGCGCGCCCATCAACACAATGTTGGCAACCTTGGTTGAACCAAGTTTGTCGGCGATCTCCGCTGCCGGAATCGCGACTAACTGCACGCCTGGCGCGGCAAAGTCAGCAGGGAAGCTGGCCCCGTTGTAGAGGATGAGGCCGCCGCTCGGCACTTCATGCGCGAACTTCCGCAGCGAGAACTCATTCATGGCCACCAGCACATCAGGCTGCGAGACCAGCGGCGACCCGATGCGCTCTTTCGACAGGCACACATGGCAGTGCGCGCTGCCCGAGCGCATCTCCGGCCCATACGAGGGCAGCCAGCTCACTTCCAGAGATTCACGCATGCCCATTTCAATCAGGAGTTGCCCCAGCAACAGCACCCCCTGTCCGCCGAATCCGGCAATCTTGATCTTGACGTCTTTGAAATGATGCCTGTGGCTAACGGTGGAAGCATCGTGCGCTCCGTCTTTGGGAGCGATATCGAGAACATCGGCAACGCTTCGTTGCGGCGGTTCTTTGCCTGCAGGATTTTCCGGCCGCCGGTCGCGGAAGACATTCAACGGAAACGTTGGGATCATTTTCTCAAGAACCCACCGCCGCGCTTCCACCGGATCCTTCCCCCAAATCGTGGGACAGGGCGACAAGATTTCGACAAACGTGAAGCCGCCGCCGTCCCGCTGAATCTCCAGCGCCTTGCGGATTGCCCGCCGCGCTTTCATGATGTTCTTGTTGTCCGAGAGCGCCACTCGTTCGATGTAGGCCGGTGCCTCCAGTGTGGCCAGTAATTCGGCCACGTGCAGCGGGAAGCCTTCATTCGACGGCCGCCGGCCCCAGGGTGAAGTCGTGCTCTTTTGTCCCACCAGCGTGGTCGGTGCCATCTGCCCGCCGGTCATGCCGTAGATTCCGTTGTTCACGAAGAAGACAGCGATCTTTTCGCCCCGATTCGCGGCATGCACAATCTCAGCCGTGCCAATCGCCGCCAGGTCTCCGTCCCCTTGATAAGAGATCACGATCTTGTCTGGGCATGATCGTTTAATGGCCGTCGCGGAAGCGGGTGCGCGGCCATGCGCTACCTGTACATTGCCCACATCAAAATAGTAGTAGGCAAACACTGAGCAGCCCACCGGGGTCACGAGGATGGTTTTATCTTGCACTCCCAGGTCCTCGAGTGCCTCGGCAATCAGCTTGTGCACCACACCGTGTCCGCAGCCCGGACAATAGTGGGTCTGATGCTTCAGCTCTGACTTGCGCTCGTACAGGTCATAGAACAGCGGCGACTTGGAGTGGATCGTTTCGTATCCGTTACTGTTAGGGCTGCTGACTCGCGTTTCGGATTCCACTTCCGCTTCCGGGCCCGTTACCGTGATTGCGTTTTCGTTTGCCATTTACGTTGTCCTCTTCGGATCAACTCTTTGTCGCCAAATCTCAGACCGCTGCGGCCACCCGCGTCAGCACTTGCTCCTGCAGCTCCGCGACCGAGGGCACATTGCCTCCGACGCGTCCGTAGAACTCCACCGGCACTTTGCCGTTCAGCGTGAGCCGTACGTCTTCCACCATCTGTCCGTTGCTCAATTCGACGACGATCACTTTTTCGACTCTCTTCGCCGCTTTCGCCAGTGCTTTCGCCGGATAGGGCCACAGCGTGATTGGACGGAATAGCCCTGCTTTCACGCCCTCTTTGCGCAGCGCCTCCACCGTAGAGAGCAACACTCGGGAAACAATTCCGTACCCCACCAGCAACACCTCGGCATCGTCGGTGTGGTAAAGCTCGGAGCGCTGCTCGGCTTCTCGCGCTCGAATGTATTTGGCCTCCATCTGGCGCTGGTGCGCTTCCAGTTCATCCGTCTCCAGAAAAATGGAACTCACCAGATTGGCCCGGGTTTCCGGCGTACCCTTCACCGCCCATGGTTTGTCCGGCGGTTGAATCTCGCGATACTCAAGATCGAGCGGTTCCATCATCTGCCCGACGAAGCCGTCACTCAGCACCACAGCAGGATTTCGATATTTATCGGCCAGATCGAATGCCAGCATGGTGAGCTCGGCCATCTCCTGCACCGACGCGGGAGCCAGCACGATGTTTCGGTAGTTGCCGTGGCCGCCGCCTTTTACCATCGCAAAATAGTCGCTCTGCTCCGGCCCGATGTTGCCCAACCCCGGTCCACCGCGCATGACATCGACAATCACGCACGGTAGCTCCGCGCCCGCCAGATACGACATCCCTTCCTGCATCAAGCTGAGCCCGGGGCCAGACGATCCCGTCATCACACGCATTCCGGCCGCCGCTGCCCCGTACACCATGTTGATGGCCGCGACTTCACTCTCCGCCTGCAGAAATGTTCCGCCGACCTGCGGGAAGTAAAGCGCAGCCGCCTCGGCGATTTCGCTTGCCGGTGTAATGGGATATCCATAGTAGCCACGGCATCCGGCGAGGATTGCGCCCTTCACCACTGCGACGTTGCCCTTACACAGCTGACGCATTTTCGCCCTCCTGCGTTGCCGCGACTGCTTTTCCTTTAGCCTTGATGCGGTAGACCGTAATCGCACCCGGTTCCGGGCAGCAATAGAAACAAATCCCGCAGCCGGTGCATTCTTCTCCGGTATAGCGTGCCGGGTGCGCCCCATAGGAATTCAGCTCCGGCGCCAGCTCAAGACATTTGGGCGGACAGGATTCCACGCACAGCCCGCATCCCTTGCATTCCTCAGCATCGACCGTCACCTTACCGCGCGCCTGGCCCGCCATGGTTCACCTCGTTCCAGCTGGTTCCGCAGTTAATGGCCGCTGCAGCCACTTTGTTTTTTCGCAGAACTGATAAAGCTCTTCGCGAAACTTCGGATGTGCAATGTCGATCAGCGCCTGTGCCCGCTGCCGGATACTCTTGCCATGCAGGAACGCAACGCCGTATTCGCTCACCACGTATCGGATCAACCCGCGCGACGTCACCACGCCCGCGCCTGGACTCAGCATCGGCACAATCCGTGAGATCGTCCCATTTTTTGCTGTGGATGAAATTGCGATGATTGGTTTACCCCGCTTGGATCGCGAAGCCCCGCGCAGAAAGTCAACTTGTCCGCCAATCCCGCTGTAGAACTGATTCCCGATTGAATCCGAGCAGACTTGCCCGGTGAGATCCACCTGCAATGCGGAGTTAATCGCCACCATGTCGTCGTTCCGCGCGATGAGTCCCGGATCGTTGGTATAGCACGTCGGATGGAATTCAAAGATCGGATTGTTGTCCACGAAATCGAATAGCGCTTTCGTGCCCAGGGCAAATCCCAGGATGATCTTGCGGGGCTTGAAGTTCTTGCGCGCCCCGGTAAGCACGCCCGCTTCGATCAATGGAATCACGCCGTCGGAAACTAGCTCGCTGTGCACCGCAAGATCCTTGCGGTCCATCAGGAACGGCAGCACCGCATCCGGAATTCCCCCGATACCGGTCTGCAGCACGGCGCCGTCGTCAATCAACCCGGCGACATTGCGTGCAATGGCCTTGTGCATGTCGGTGATGGGCGCGTGCTTGATGGCGCACAAAGGACGGGAGGAATTCACCACCGCATCAATGCCCGTGACATGGATGAAGCTGTCTCCATAGGTGCGCGGCATTTGATCGTTGATTTGTGCCACCACGTAACGCGCGCACTTCGCGGCAGTGAGCGATGTATCCACACCGACACCGAAGCTGCAGAACCCATGTGAGTCCGGGGGAGAGAGTTCCAACAGCGCCACATCAATCGGCATGGCACCGCTTTCAAACAGTCCTTCAATTTCACTCAGGTAGATCGGCGTGTAATCCGCCCGCCCGTCGTTGATGGCCTCGCGGACATTCCCGCCGATAAACATTGCGTTATGCCGGAAGTGCCCTTCCATCTCCGGCGCCACATAAGGCGCTGCTCCCATGGTCATCATGTGAACAATTTCCACGTCTTGCACGAAAGGACCGCGCCGCATCAACGCTTCAACCAACGTCTCCGGCTCCGCGCAGCCCGGCTGAATGTAGACTCGCATTCCGGACTGGACGCAGCTCAGCGCCTCGTCTGCCGTGCGTAGTTTTTTCTTGTAATCAAGCTCCCAGGACATCCTTCCTCCCAAATCTCCGCGTTATCCCACCGATCTCATTGTTGGCACCGGTTCAGCCACCTTCGACGCCATAAACCGCTCATAGCCAACCGCCGCTGAAAAAATTGCGCGGTCAAAAAACTGATCCAGCAATTCTTCCACTTCCAGTTCACCGGCAATCTCCACCGGCCGGTCCAAAACCGCTTCTTGTTTCAAAAAGTCCCAAAGATTTTTCTTGGTCAGAATGATCGCCCAAATCAGTTGACTGAGCGGCACCTCCTGCTCGGCGCGCTTGGCGCCGATCTCCAGGTAGCGCTTCTCGACATCCAGGTCGCCTTTGCCGAGCAGCCACTCTGCTAAATGCTGATAGATTTCGTGAACTCGCTCTCTGAGTTCGTCCGGTGGCACATGGTTGTAATCTGGGAGAAAGGGAGAATGGCTTGTTCGTTCGAGAAGCCCTGTTGCCAGCGCGTCCGAGTGGGTCTCAACCAGCCGGAGAAGCCTATATGCGAGTAACATCGGTGCCCCTCCTTAACTGCTTGAATCTTCGACCTTAACCCGGGATACAGCTATGACAGGAGGCACGTCTGGTTGTGACATGGGTCACAGCAGCCTTCCCCTTGTTTTCAGCACGTTCCTTCGCTCTCAAACTTTGCTGATCGATCCCCGCGTTGGCGCAAGGCTGACGGGTTTGGACTAGTCGAACCCATTGGTGACGAGAGTCACTCCCCGCGGTGCTCCGAATCACTTCCCGTTCGCTCATCCAATAGTACGTTCGTAACAAGGGCACGCAGGCCAATCGCATCTCCGGGGCACATTGCTCTTGACCTTGGAGAATCGTGTTGGAGGCGGCTATGGTGTCAAAGTGCGCGAATCCCTCCTGTTCGGCCATCTTCCGATATCTTCGTGAAGGCAAGATTTTTCACGTGGCAACTGGACCTTATGGACCAGAAAAAGACAATGCCTCGGAAACCTTCACCCGTGAGCGTTTCTGGCTCTGTGGCGACTGTTCAACCAAGATGACCGTTATTTCTGACCGCTCCGGAATCCACGTGGTTCCGCTGCCGGATCCATCAGAAAGGCAAAAAATGGAGCGGGCTCGAGGCATGGCGGTAGGAGCCGTCCCAGAGTCGCCTTCTTGACCCTGCCGATCGGCCCTCGAAGGAGGCATTTATGTCAACGACGGCGCAGATACCCAGCCAGAAAAGCATTGCGTTCAAGCATGTGCTGATGGCCACAGACTTCTCCGAAGCTTCCCGGCGAGCGCTTCACTTCGCAATTGCAATCGCCCGCCGTCACGGCTCGATGCTCTCCGTTATGCACGCAATCCCGGCGGAGCCGCATGATCGCATCCCGATCGGTCCGCTACCTCGAGAACTGGATCGTCGGAGGCTGGAAGCGGAGAATCAACTGAGTCTGCTTGAACAGCAAACTCTCTTCAAGGACCTACGACATGAATTGTTGCTCGAACGAGGGGACGTATGGGATGTTCTCGCTTCCGAAATCCAGGGTGAGAACATCGATTTGCTGGTCCTTGGCACACGCGGACGCGGTGGACTCAAAAAGCTGGCCCTGGGCTCGGTGGCGGAACAAGTCCTGCACCTGGCTTCGTGTCCTGTGCTTACCATTGGTCCGAATGTCCCGCAGCCGGCCTCGGAAACTGTCGAATTCAAGCGCATTCTTTTCGCCACTGATTTTGGACCGGCTTCCAACGCAGCCTTGCCTTACGCTTTGTCCCTCGCGGAAGATCATCGCGCGAAGCTCTTTCTGCTACACATGGTGCCGCCGATGCCGGCTGCCGATCTCGGCCCGTCGATGTATGGCCCCTCGGCGTACGCAGCTGAGGAATTTACTACCTGGCAGCGCACCATGCGCGCCGAAAGCGTCCGGAAATTAAAGGAGATGATTCCGCCCGAAACAAAACTTGAAGTCGAACCCGAATATCTTGCCGGAATGGATTTCCTACCGGAAGGAATTCTGGAGACCTCGAACGCTCAGAGCATTGACTTGATTGTGATGGGTGTGAATCACACTTCGGTTCCACGGGTGGCGGCCCATATTCCATGGGCTCTGACGCATGAGGTTCTGTGCCACGCTAAATGCCCGGTATTGACCGTGTGCAAATGATGAAGCGCAACTGAGCAAGCACAAGTCGGTTGGAAGATATTCAATCGGTGCTATCGGGAATACGCTAAGGCGTGTGAGATCGCAGAACGGTCCAAACGCAAGGTCAGGAGTTGACCATTTTCTGCAGCGCGGGCTTGTTGCGGATGAACAGGGTCGCACCCTTCAACTGTACCAGTTGCCGTTTCTTGAATTCAGAAAACAAGCGGCTCACGGTTTCCCGAGTGGTGCCGATCATCTCGGCGATCTCTTCATGCGTAAGCGTCAGCTTCACCTGCAAGGGGTCGCCATTGCTCGTCGAATTGGACCAACCCAGGAGTAACTTCGCAAACTTCTCCGAGGGCGAGGCAGACAATCCGAGCGTACGGATCTCTTCATACGCGGTGTAGTAATTGCGGCTTAACTGCTCCGCAATTCGTACCGCGACTTCCCCATGTTCGCGCAGGAAATGAAGCAAAGCATCACGCGCAATAAAGTTCGCTTGTCCCGGCTCAATCATCTCGGCCGTCACTTCATAAGGACGGTTGGAGATCGTAGCGTTAATTCCGAGAACGTCCCCGGGCTCGGAAATTTTCGTGATGATAGTCTTGCCCTCGGCCGAGGACGTCGAAAGTTTCGCTCTCCCCGCGCACAGCACAAATACCCCGCGCGGCTGCTGCCCTTCTATGAAAAGCATGGCCGATTTCGGATAAACCGCGGTGGATTTGATTTCGTTAAGCTTCTGCACCGCAGCCGCCGGAAGATTGCAGAAAACATGTTCTTCCCGCACCGGACAGGTGAGGCAGTTATCGAGGATATTCAGCCCGTAGGGAGCTCGCATTGCACCGCCGTCTAGTGAATTGTATCACTTGGCGACCCGTGACCACGATCACTAAAAGCCGTGACTCGGGGCATGGTATCTCGCGAGTTATGCACTCACAATGTAATGTACAGCGAGTTGTGAAGGCTGTGCATGTGGAGGACCCATGAGCAGCGCAACCGAAGTCCACGAGCCGGAAGTTAAAAAGCCGGTCGAGGAGAGAGCTAAATCAAAAGTATCGCCATCTCCGCAGGCAGCAGCGGCTAGGCCTTTGTTTTCAGACTGTTTGCTTGAGTCCGGTGGGGTTAAGCACGGCCGGTTCACAGTAGCAACTATATTCTCATTTATTCTGCAATGCTTGTTGGTGGGAGTCGCAATTCTCATACCGCTGATGTTCACGGAAGCCCTCCCGAAGCAGCAGCTTTTGTCGTTTCTAGTAGCCCCACCGCCTCCCCCGCCGCCTCCGCCACCTGCCGCGGCGGAAGCTGCTTCGAAAGTAATACAACGCGTCAGCGAGATCAGCGATGGCCATCTGCGCACTCCGGGAAAGATTCCGCAGAAAATACAAATGATTAAGGAAGATGAGGCGCCACCTCCAGCATTTTCAACCGGCGGAGTCGTCGGAGGCGTTCCCGGCGGAATTCCCGGCGGTCAGATGGGTGGAGTCATCGGTGGAATTATCAGCGCTACTTCGAATCTATCCGCCGTTCCGAAACTGGCAGCTCCCAAGCGCATCCGAATTTCGCAGGGTGTTACCGAAGGCCGGTTGATTCAGAAAGTTCAGCCTGAATATCCGACCATTGCCAAAGCCGCGCGCATTCAGGGCTCGGTTGTGCTGAGTGCGGTTATCTCCAAGACGGGAGAGATCGAAAATTTGGTGCTGGTCAGCGGACATCCCATGCTGGTACCGGCCGCTATCAAGGCTGTGCAACAGTTCCGCTACCGCCCATTCCTGCTGAATGGCGAACCGGTGGAAGTGGAGACAACGATCACCGTAAACTTCCAACTCTCTTGATGCTCCGGGAGTTTGAAAGGGAGAACGCGGGAGGTGACAGCATCGTGGAAGAATCAGACCAGTTTCGTGTCGTTGCTTGGTGGTCTTCTGGCCGGAGTGGAATTGCTCAATCCAACTCCGCGCCAAACACGATTCACTTCGCCTCCCCTCCAGCCCTCGGCGGTATGGACGGGCGCTGGACTCCGGAAGATTTGCTGCTTGGTGCTGTCGCCAGTTCTTTCACCACCACATTTCGCACTCTTGCCGAAAATGCAAAGTTCGAACACACCGACCTCGAGGTAGAAGTAGAAGGTGTCCTCAAGAACGGTGCAACCGGCTACAGCTTCGCCGAGATATCGATTCGTGCGAACCTCATGATTCCCGATGAAGCCGAACGCGCGCGGGCGGTCAAACTTCTGAACACGGCCAAGAGCTTCTGCCTGGTGTCGCGCGCGCTCTCGATCCCGCAGATTTTTCAGCCCCTCGTCGCGGTCGCCGTGCCGGTAGCTTGAGCCCCGCGTAATTGTTTTCTCACCTCAACTCAACAGTTAGGCTATCCTCGACTGTATAGGCCGCAACATCGCAAGTTCAGGGATCCGCAACTTTAGGTTCCACTCAGGATGGTCCGATGGCATTAGTCCAAACCAATCAGGAAGAGAACCAGCAAATCCAGCAGAAGCAAGGCCTGGACGCATTGTTCGCTCCGTCTTCTGTGGCCGTGATCGGCGCCACCAGCCGTCCCGGTACCGTCGGCCGGACCGTTCTCGAGAATCTGCTGCGCGATACTTTTCGCGGAAAAGTCTATGCCGTCAACGCTAAGCATGACGAAGTACTCGGACTCAAGACTTACAAGAGCATTCGCGATATTCCTCATCCAGTGGACCTGGCCGTAGTCGCCACCCCAGCGGCAACGGTTACCCAAATCATCACCGAGTGCGTCGACGCTGGTGCGAAGTCCGCCGTCGTGATTTCTGCGGGATTCAAGGAGCGCGGCGTAGAAGGCGCTGCGCTCGAACAACAAATCAAAGAGCAGTTGAAGCGTAGTTCTTTGCGCTTGATTGGTCCCAACTGTCTCGGAATCATGAATCCGACGATTGGCCTGAATGCCACCTTCGCCAAAGATCCACCCCAGTCCGGCAACGTCGCCTTCCTCAGTCAGAGTGGAGCGCTTCTCAGCGCCATCCTCGACTGGAGCCATCGCGAGCAAGTCGGTTTCAGCGCCATCGTCTCTACCGGCTCCATGCTCGATGTAGGCTGGGGCGATTTGATTTACTACTTTGGCGATGATCCTCACACCAAGAGCATTCTGCTCTACATGGAGTCGGTTGGAGACGCGCGCTCGTTCCTGTCTGCAGCTCGCGAGGTCGCACTCACCAAGCCGATCATCGTAATTAAAGCGGGAAGATCCGAAGCAGCCTCGCGCGCCGCAGCCTCCCACACCGGCGCGCTCACTGGAAGCGATGAAGTACTGGACGCAGCCTTTCGCCGCTCCGGCGTTTTGCGCGTGCACAACATCGCCGACCTCTTCTACATGGCGGAGGTTCTCGGCCGGCAACCACGCCCCAACGGCCCGCGGCTCACCATCCTGACCAACGCTGGCGGGCCCGCCGTCCTGGCCACCGACTCGCTCGTCGCGAATGGTGGAGAGTTGGCTGAGCTCTCTCCCGAGACCTTGCAGCGCCTGAATGAGTTTCTCCCTGCCCACTGGAGCCACAACAATCCCATCGACGTCCTCGGCGATGCCGATCCCGAGCGCTATGCCCGCGCTCTCGAAATCGCTGCCCAGAATCCCAACAGCGACGGCCTGCTCGTCGTCCTTGCTCCGCAAGGCATGACCGATCCTCTGCATATTGCCGAGCGTCTCAAGCCTTATGCCAAGGAATATGGCAAGCCCGTGCTCGCCAGTTGGATGGGAGGAAATAGCATTGCGGAGGGCGAAGCCGTCCTCAATTCTGCCGGCATTCCAACCTTTCCTTTTCCTGACACCGCCGCCCGCGCCTTTACCTACATGTGGCGCTACACCTACAACCTGCGTGGACTCTATGAAACTCCCGCCCTCACAGAAATCTCTGAACTCGGCGATGCCTCCCGTAAACAGGTCGAGCAGATCATAAACAACGCTCGCACTCGCGGACGCATTCTGCTCACTGAACTGGAATCGAAACAGTTGTTGTCCCTCTATGGCATTCCCACGGTAGAGACTCGCGTCGCCTCCACTGAAGACGATGCGGCAGCGATTGCTTCGGGTCTTGGATTTCCGGTGGTGTTGAAAGTTTTTTCCGAAACCATCACCCACAAGACCGACGTAGGCGGAGTCAAACTGAATTTGCAGGACGAAGCGGCCGTCCGCTCCGCCTATCGCGCCATCCAGTCTTCCGTGGCCGAGAAAGCCGGTCCCGATCAATTCTCCGGCGTGACGGTTCAGCCGATGGTCAAGCTGGATGGTTACGAGTTAATCCTGGGAAGCAGCCTCGACCCACAGTTCGGGCCGGTCATATTGTTCGGCTCCGGAGGCCAATTAGTGGAGGTCTATCGTGACCGCGCCCTCGCACTCCCGCCGCTGAATACCACCCTCGCGCAACGAATGATGGAGCAAACAAAAATCTTCACCGCGCTCAAGGGAGTTCGCGGCCGCAAGCCCGTTGACATCCCGGCTCTCGAGCAGTTGCTGGTTCGCTTCAGCCAGCTCGTGCTCGAGCAGCGCTCGATCGCGGAAATCGACATCAATCCTCTACTGGCCTCGCCGGAACGTCTTCTCGCCCTCGATGCCAGAATTGTTCTGCATAGCCCTGCCGTGGCCCTCGATACTCTGCCGAAGCCCGCCGTCCGCCCCTATCCCTTGCAGTACGTTGCGCAGTGGACCATGCGCGATGGAAATCAAGTCACCATCCGCCCCATTCGCCCCGAGGATGAGCCGCTCATGGTGAAGCTCCATGAAACGCTATCCGATCGAAGCGTCTACTTGCGCTACTTCTGCTCCCTCAGCCTGAGTCGGCGCATCGCCCACGAACGGCTCCTGAAAATCTGCTTCGGTGATTACGACCGCGAAATGGCTCTGGTCGCCGAACTCACCGATCCCGCCACTCAAGAACGCCGGATCATTGCCGTTGGTCGCCTGAGCAAGCTGCACAGCAAGAATGAAGCTGAAGTCGCCGTGTTGGTTTCAGACCACTATCAAAAACTCGGCCTAGGACACGAACTGCTTCGCCGTGTCATCGAGGTGGCTCGCGATGAAAAACTGAGTCAGGTCTCCGCCGAAATGCTCACCGATAATGTGGCCATGCAGGTCGTCATGAGGCGCCTTGGCTTCCGCGTTCGCACCGGCGAAGATATGACTTCGGTGCGCGCCTATCTCGACCTCTAAATCGATTTTCGCGAACTGGCTGACGACCAGCCACCCCGTCGTGATCGCAATCACATCAGGTAGTGACATCACGCATCGCCCAAATCCCCACCAGGTGTAACCCTGAATCCGGGTGCGGAGGTGTCTTATGACAGTCTTGGAAACCAGGCAAGACACACCCGAAACCGGGAAGCAACGCAAAGCGTTCTCAGTTAAGAACGTCCTCTACGCTACCGACTTCTCGGCCACATCGGAGTCTGCCCTTCCTTACGCTACAGCCATCAGCCGTCGTTTCGGCAGCACATTGCATATCGCGCATATTCTGTCCGACGCAAATCTTCTGCTGATGACCGGCGGCGTCGACTACGTGAGTATGGGCACTCTTTATGAAGATGCTCACACTCAGGCTCAGGAAAAGATCCAGCAAATCACCAACCGGCTGGGAAAAATTCCTTACTACACTTATGTCCGCCATGGGCAGCCTTGGAAAAATCTGAGCCACATCGTGGTGGAAAACGCAATTGACTTGCTCGTGCTCGGAACCCACGGCCGGACGGGATTGGGAAAGCTTCTGCTCGGTTCGGTGGCCGAGGATATCTTGCGTCACGTGCCTTGCCCGGTCCTGACCGTCGGACCAAAAGTCTTTGGCCATGCCAAGCTGCAAGAAATCTACGCCAAGGGCAGCGAACTGGCGCCGGCCGAACTGGAACTGCGACAGATCCTCTATGCCACGAACTTCACCGCCGCCTCACTGGTCGTCGCTCCGGTGGCCCTGGCGCTGGCCGAGCAATTCAGGGCGCACCTGACGCTCATGCATGTCATCGAGCAGTACTCGGACTTGGACAATCGTCCCGGGCCGATTGAAGACGGAGTCCAGAAACTGCAGGCGCTGGTTCCCAAAGATGCGTCGCTCCCGTACGCGCCGGAAATCGTGATGGAGTTCGGCCCGGCTGCCGATTGCATTGTGAATACTGCGGTGGAACGCGAGGCCGATCTGATTGTGCTCGGCGCCCGTCCCGTAGATGGCACGGCACACTTGCCGTGGTCGACCGTTCATCAGGTAGTGGCCCGCGCAGCCTGCCCCGTGCTGACAGTGCCCGCGTAGCCGTGATCACCGGTTCGCCGGATTGCTCCTTGTTATCCGGATGTGTATTTCCGCGCCGAAAGCCTGCCCTGAGCGGAGCCGAAGGGCACCTAGGCCATTCTGCTCACAAACGCTTGTGATCTTAATCACTGCCGCCCCCCCCGCGACCACTCAGAATCGAAGAGTCATTCATTCGCTGGAGAGCCCGTGTTCAAAATCACGCACGCACAATTCATCGCCCCCGGCATCAAACGGTTCGTCCTGGAAGCTCCCCGCATCGCCCGCAAACAGAAGCCCGGCCAGTTTGTGATCCTTCGTATTTACGAGGAAGGCGAACGGATTCCTGTGACCATTGAAAACTCGGATCCCGAGCGAGGAACTATCAGCATCGTGGTCCAGTCGATCGGTAAAACGACCCATCTGCTGAATTCGCTGAACACCGGTGACCAGATTCTCGATGTCGTCGGCCCTTTGGGCAAGCCCTCCGAGATCGAGAAGGTTGGCACTGTCGTTGTAGTCGGAGGCGGTGTGGGTACGGCCATGGCTTATCCCTCGGCGGCGGCCTTCAAGCGCGCCGGCAATCGTGTGATCTCGATCGTTGGTGCACGCACCAAAGAACTGGTCATCCTCGAACAGGAACTGCGCGCCGTCTCGGACGCAGTCATGATCACCACCGACGATGGCAGCTACGCCGACAAAGGCTTTGTCACCGATAAGCTTCGCCAGCTCATCCAGAACGGCACTCGCATCGATCTTGTCCTCGCCATCGGACCGATTGTCATGATGCGCGCCGTGGCGGAACTCACCCGCAAAGAAAATATCCACACCGTGGTCAGCCTGAACCCGATCATGATTGATGGCACCGGAATGTGCGGCGGATGCCGTGTTCCCATCGATGGCAAGAGCGAATTCGCCTGCGTCGATGGCCCCGAATTCGACGCTCACAAAGTAAATTTTGAAGTCCTGGTGCAACGCAATTCGATGTATCGCGATGCCGAGCAGCGCTCGCTGGCGGAGTACCAGCGCGCCACCGCCGAAAAAGTTGCGGCTCATCAGGCCGAAGAATCTTGCGCCATTGCGCAAAGGGGTGAACGATGAGTCCGACCACGAACAAATCTCTCAACCCGTTGCCGATGAAGGAGCGCATGAAGGTTCCTCGGCAACTGATGCCCGAGCAACCTGCCGACGAACGCAACAAGAATTTCAGCGAAGTGAATCTCGGCTACAGTCCCGAGCTGGCCCGCCAGGAAGCTCTGCGCTGCCTGGAGTGCGCCAAGCCCACCTGCACCGACAATTGTCCCGTCGGCGTGAAGGTCAAGGAGTTCGTCGAACTCATCGTGGCTGGAGACTTTCTGGGTGCCGCTGCAAAAATTCGCGAAGACAACGTCTTGCCCGCCGTTACAGGCCGAGTCTGCCCGCAGGAAGATCATTGCGAAGGAAAGTGCCTGCTCTCTAAAAAGGTGAAGCCGCTCGGCATCGGCTATCTGGAGCGCTTCGTCGCCGACTACGAGCAGCGCATGGGCACGCATGTTCTCCCCAATGTGACGCCAACCGGAAAGAAAGTTGCGGTCGTGGGCAGCGGGCCCTCGGGCCTTACCGTTGCTGGTGATCTGATTCAGAAAGGCCACAAAGTCCGCGTCTTCGAGGCTCTTCACGAGCTCGGCGGAGTGCTCGTCTACGGCATCCCCGAGTTCCGCCTGCCCAAGCAAATTATTCGCGAGCAACTCGACTACATGCGCGAGATGGGCGTCGAGTTCGAAACTGATGTCGTCGTCGGCCGCACCGTCACCATCGACGAACTCATGCACGAAGAGGGATTCGACGCCGTCTACATCGGCACTGGCGCCGGTTTGCCGCAGTTCATGGGCATTCCCGGAGAACATTTCAACGGCGTCTACTCCGCCAACGAATTTCTCACCCGCATTAATTTAATGAAGGCCTACAAATTCCCCACCTACGACGAGCCCATGGTCGATCTGCACGGCAAAGATGTTGCCGTGATCGGTGGAGGCAACACCGCCCTGGACGCGATCCGCTCGGCGCTCCGCCTGGGTGCGCGCAAAGCTTATGTCATCTACCGTCGTAGCGACGCGGAAATGCCCGCCCGCGCTGAGGAAGTTCATCACGCCCGGCAAGAGGGAATCGATTTCCAGATGCTGACCGCTCCCGTCGAATTTCTTTCCGATGGCAGAGGCTGGCTCACCGCGGCGCGCTGCGTTCGCATGGAGTTGGGCGAGCCGGATTCTTCCGGACGCCGCCGCCCTGTACCAATTAAAGGTTCAGAATTTGATTTGCCGCTATCCGTCGCGGTCATGGCGATCGGCACCACCGCTAACCCGATCGTGCAAAGCACTACGCCGGGTCTAGGCACAGACAAACGCGGCTATATCCAAGCCAATTCCGAGACCCAGCGCACTACGCGCCCGGGCGTCTTCGCTGGCGGCGACATCGTTACCGGCGCAGCCACCGTCATTCTCGCGATGGGCGCTGGCCGTCGCGCCGCCAAATCGATCCACGACTATCTAACTGATGGCCAGTGGTGAGTGTTACTGCCGTGTTCTCTCAGCTGTGTAGGCATCTCGCAACCCTGCGTGTGACCCGGATCACTTACCTCCGAGACGCTTATCACTGCCCGCCCATTCCACCGCGACTCTAATAAAACAGGGGACGCGGTGATCATCATCGCAGAATCAACCGCGATCCTTCTGGGGGCGCCCATGGTAAATGACGATTTAGTGAAGTGTCCGCTGTGCGGTGGTTTCACCCACGTCGCCAAGCCCGAATTGCTTTCCGCTTTGCGCGATGCCAAGATTCGCCAGCAAGTAGAGAATTACGTCGCCAGCCTGTTGCAATCTCAGTCCGCTGAACTAGCCAGCGTCGCGGCGACTCCACCGCAGAGCAGAGACTTTACGAAAGACGTTCACCACTGGAATCCGAACGTTCCCGTATGGCGCCGGAGTCCGAAGGAATAGAACCGGCCACCGGAAACCGGGGTCGGGGCAGCGTCACGAAAAAATCAGAGAGGAAGCAATGATTACCAAGCAACAAGCTTTGGATTATCACAGCAGTCCCCAGCCGGGAAAAATTGAAGTCACCCCCACCAAGCCCTGCCGGACACAACGCGATCTCAGTCTGGCCTACACGCCCGGCGTCGCTCAACCTTGTCTCGCCATCAACAAAAATCCCCATGACGCCTTTAAATACACCGGACGCGGTAATCTCGTTGCCGTTGTCACCAACGGCTCCGCTGTTCTCGGCTTGGGTGACATCGGCGCGCTGGCGGGCAAGCCCGTGATGGAAGGGAAGGCGGTCCTATTCAAGAGATTCGCCGACGTGAACGTTTTCGACATCGAAGTCAACACTCACGATCCCGACGAGATCATTAAAGTCTGCCAGCTTCTGGAACTCACCTTTGGCGGCATCAATCTCGAAGACATCAAGGCACCGGAGTGCTTCTACATCGAGGAAACCCTGCGCAAGACAATGAAGATTCCGGTTTTCCACGACGACCAGCATGGCACCGCGATCATCACCGGAGCCGCGCTGCTGAATGCGCTTGAGATCGTCGGCAAAGATATCGGCAGCGTCCGCGTGGTCTTCAACGGCGCCGGGGCCGCGGGCGTGGCCACTGCCGCCCATTATGAACGGCTGGGCGTCAAGCACGAGAACATTACTTTCTGCGACACCAAGGGCGTTGTCTACCAAGGCCGCACTGAAGGCATGAATCCTTACAAGGAACGCTTTGCTCAGCCAACCGAGCAGCGAACCCTGGCAGACGCCATGCGTGGTGCCGATGTATTTGTCGGATTGTCAGTCAAGGGCGCTGTCACTGCGGATATGGTTCGCTCAATGGCGCCGGACCCGATCGTCTTCGCCATGGCCAACCCCGATCCTGAGATCACCTACGAAGAAGCGAAAGCTTGCCGCAGCGATATCATCATGGCCACCGGCCGCTCCGACTATCCCAATCAGGTCAACAACGTTCTCGGATTCCCCTTCATTTTCCGCGGCGCGCTGGATGTGCGCGCCACCGCCATCAACGAAGAAATGAAGCTGGCCGCTACCCGTGCCCTGGCTGCGCTGGCCAAAGAAGATGTTCCGGACTCAGTCTGCCGCGCCTATGGCGTGGAGCGCCTGAGTTTTGGCCGTGAGTACCTTATCCCAACGCTGTTTGATACGCGCGTGCTGGTCTGGGAGGCCTCCGCCGTTGCCGAAGCCGCTATGCGTACCGGCGTCGCCCAGGAACCCGTCGATCTTGCCACTTACCGCGAGCAACTCGAAAGCAGGCTGGGCAAGGCTCACGAGGTTACGCGCACTATGATCCACAAAGCGCAGGCTCATCCCAAGCAAGTCGTTTTCCCCGAGGGTGAAAACGAAAAGATCCTCCGTGCCTGCCACTCCCTCGTCGAAGAAAAAATCGCCAAGCCGATTCTGCTGGGCGACCTCGCCGTGGTGCAAGCTCGTGCTCACGAACTCGGTCTGAGCCTCCAGGGCATGAAGATTGTGAATCCGGCGGCATCGGAGCTGCGCGAGTCCTATATTCAGGAGCTATTCCGCCTGCGGCAGCGCCGCGGAGTAACTTTGAATGAGGCGCGCACACTCATCAACGATCGTAACGTTTTCGGTTCGATGATGGTTCACACGGGAGATGCCGACGCGCTGGTCTCCGGCGTAACTCAACATTTTTCCGATACCATCCGTCCCGCGCTGCAAATTGTGCGCATGCGCGAAGGCTTCCACCGAGTTTCCGGTTGCTATGCCGTGATCACGCGCAAAGGCGAGGTGCTGTTCCTCGCCGATGCCAGCGTCAACATCGAGCCCACCGCCGAAGACCTGGTCGAGATCGCACTCTGCACTGCGCACATCGCCCGCCGTTTCGACGTCGAGCCGCGCGTCGCCATGCTCTCTTTCTCCAGCTTCGGCAGCGTCGACCACCCCATCTGCAAGAAGGTTCGCAAAGCAGTTGAGTTGTTGCATTTTGCTGATCCAACGCTCATTGTCGATGGAGAGATCATGGCCGACGAAGCGTTGTCGCCGGAAACAATTGAGCAATCGTATCCCTTCAGCAAGCTGAAGGGTGGCGCTAATGTTCTGATCTTCCCCGACCTTGCCTCCGCCAACATCGCCTGCAAACTGCTGTCAAAGATGGGCGGGTGCGAAACCATTGGCCCGATCCTCATGGGAATGAGCCGTCCCGTCCACGTTCTGCACCGGGGCGCTCAGGTCGAGGAAATCGTCGACGTGGCTGCCATCGCCGTAGTGGACGCACAGGAAAATGAGTCTTACCAGCAAGCCCGGCAGCCTGCAGAGCCGGTAACCGTGGGAGATTGAAGCAAGCGACCGCTCGTGTGAGGTGTATATGACTGGAACAGTTTGGGTCGCCGTTGTTGTAGTTGTGGTGGCAATAGGATTGTTCGCATTCCGCGCCATCCCCGCCCTTCGAGCTTATTTTGGCTACCGCGGCAAGCGCCTCATCACTTGCCCCGAAACTCACAAAGCTGCCGCTGTTGATGTTGCCGCGGGTGAGGCCGCTGTAGGCGCTTTTCTCTCCGAGCCTACAGTGCGTTTAAAGGAATGCTCGCGCTGGCCGGAGCGGCAGGATTGCGGTCAACAGTGCCTGCAGCAAATCGAAGTGAGTCCCGAGAACTGCCTGGTGTGGAATATTGTCTCGACGTGGTACGAAGGCAAGGAGTGCGTTTTCTGTCACAAGACCTTAAGCGGACTTCACCATCTCGACCACGCGCCAGCTCTGCTCAGCCCAGATCACAAGTCAGTCGAGTGGAGAGAACTGCGCCCCGAGCAATTGCCCGATGTTTTTTCCACGCACCGGCCGGTCTGTTGGAATTGTCACGTGACTGAAACATTTCGGCGTCTCCATCCTGAACTGGTAGTTGACCGGAAGTTGGAGCCGAAGCGCATCATGTAGAAGTTTCGCCGCGAACGGGAGTCGAGTCAGGCTCCCGCAGAGCGAAGCTTTACGCTGTCTGTTTTCGCCGCACGCGCTGCAAGTTCCTCCAGAGATGGCACCGACACGGGAGCGATCAGCCTACGCTCTGGCGGTTGAGTTCCGGTGCGGATCGCTTCGGTCAGCATCTCCAAAGCCAGGTCAGCATTGGGAGGAATATAGATTGTAGCCGCCAGCAAGCCGTTGCGCACCCACGCCTGCCCCGTCTTGGGTAAGCCGTCACAGCCGGTGAACGGAATCTTGAGCCATCGCTCTCGATCACTTCCACCAACTTCGGAGAACGCTTTTCTCGCGCCCGCCGCCATGCTGTCGTCTTGCGCTCCCACCAGATCGATATGCGTTTCCTGTGAAGTACGTAGTCGCAACCATGAACTGACTGCCTTATAGGCACTCTCCTCAGTCCAGTTGGCCCGCATCGTCTTCACCTGAATATTCGCGGGTTTCGTCCGGCTCATTCCTGCGCTTCGCTCCTGCGCCGCCGAACTGTTGGCCGGCCCTTCAATGTACAGAATGGATCCGCCCTTTGGCAGCAGTGCCGCAAACTGCTTTCCTTGAATCTGTCCCACTTCGTTGTGGTCGGAACTGATGGAGAACACCGGCGACTGGCAATTCTGCCTGAGCTTGTGCACATAGTCCGCATCATGGTTGAGGATGACCCAGCCAATGTCCGCGCTGGTGGCCGCGCGCGCCACTTGCGGAAATCCTGTTCCACCCGCGGGTTCGAACACAATTGCATCCGGACGCGCTCCCGAACCTTGAATGTACTGCAGCAACTGCTGGCTCTGCGTCACCGCGTCATTGTTCGCATGGATGATTTTCAGATCCACGCCCAGCCGCCGCGCAGCTTTCTCCGCGGCAGACGCCTGTTCCTGCTGGTAGTCGTTATCGTCGTTCGTAAGAGAGATCAGGAAGCTGAGTTTTTTCATGACGAAGCCACTGCTCGATCATAATCAACTTTCCCCATATCCGATGGTAACTACAGTAACCACACAATTCCCAATCCGAACTCGATCCGCGCGTACCGGCACAGGGAACGACGCTCAAGAAATAAATTTTCAGTGCTTATTTTCCCAGACGATGTTGCTCGAAGAATTTCCGCCGGTAAGCTGCGTCACGAAACGCCTCTACTCCTCCCGGACGCGTCGTAGAAAAAGCCCCCGCCAGATTACCCGCCGCCAGGCAACCCGGTAGATCGCCGCCTCGCAGATATTCGTGCAGAAATCCCGCATCAAAACTATCTCCCGCACCCACCGGATCCACGCTCTCAACCGTCATCGCGGAACCCACAAACCGCTCGCTTCCACGTTGCGCCAGCGCTCCTCTGCGGCCCAGCTTCACCACCAGCAACGGCACTATCGCAGAAAGTTTCTGTATCGCAGCTTCAACATCGGCAACCCCCGCCGCCTTCTGAACTTCGCGCTCGTTCGGCAGAAAGATGTCGACATAGCGCAGCGCCTCATGCAGCCCACCCTCCCAACCGTCATCCGGATCATCGTTCGTATCGAGAGAAGTCGTAAGTCCCGCTTCTTTCATTCGCCGGAAGAGTTCTGGAATCCGCTCTCGCAATTTTCGCTGCAGATAAAAAGATGAGAGATGGAAGTGGCGTGAATTCTTCAGATAGTCAAGATCAAGCTCATCCCACGCCAACTCCGCAATCGTGCCCGAATACGTCAACATGTTTCGCCAGTGTTCGCGCTGCAGGATCACGGTGATTCCGGTCCCCACCGCTCCTTCCACGCGACGCACCCGCGAAACATCCACCCCACTCTGCTGCAACGGCTGCAGCGCAATCTGCCCAAAATCATCATCCCCAATACAGGATTGAAATCCCACGCGGCTGCCCAGTGCGGCCAGATTGTGCGCCAGAATTGCGGAGGACCCTCCCAGCGTCAGCTTCATGCGATTGGCCAGCAGTTCGCGCTCCCGGGGCAGCTCTTCGGGAACGCCGTAAAGGATCAAATCCAGATTCACTTCTCCAGCAATCGTGACGTCAAAGGTGGGCATCGTTCGCTTTCGTTTGTATAACGATTGTTTTCCTTTTGTCCACCACCCATCCCGCTTCCCACAAAAAAGATGAAGCGAGATCAGTTCTCGAATTGCCACGCATGGAAACTGAAACTAGAAAAGACAATACTTCCGGCCTGCGGAAAACTCGAAGTTGTCGCTGACTTGCAGCCAAGTTGATGCTGTCTCCGATCCGATGCTGTATCCGATCTTAGTGGTGCGGCTGATTTGCAGCTTTTGGGTGGCGCAGCGATTCATCGCTGCGATCACCGGCTCGTTCGAATCGCGGCTTTAGCCGCTGAGTGCCCGCTGTCTCGAGAACCTTCTCACATTGCGACGATGCCGTAACCCTTTGTCGCGTCTATAGTTGTGAACCAACAAGGGTGATAACCAACTGGATGCCTGTGCCCAAAGGCGCAATTGCGCAATGCCATCACTTCTGCGGTAATCCAAAGGTAAGGATGTTCTCCAACTACCTATGGACCAAACCCTGTTACGGAAAACGGAATTCGTTGCTGACAAAGGCGAAACGCAGCTCGAGCAAGTCTATGTCCGCTCGCTCGCCGTCGTCTCGCGCCGCGTTGCCGGAGAAACTTTGATCGTTCCCGTGCGCGGCAAAGTCGGGGACCTGGCATCCATCTACAGCTTCAATCAAACCGGTTCGCTCATCTGGCAATCGATGGAAACTCCGAAGACCCTCCCCGATTTAATCAAAGCGGTCCAACAGGAATATGCCGTTGGTTACGAACAGGCCGAGCAGGATGTAAAGCAGTTCTTGCAAGACACGCTTTCAGCCGGCCTGGTCGAGCTTCGTGAGCAAGTCTCGATGGCCGCCATGAATTCAACCGGGCAAGGAGAACTGCAGTCGGCGGGCTCGCACTAATGTCGCACGCCGCCATCTCGACTTCCGGAGGAGCATGGAGCAACTGAGTTACGGGGCCTTCAGTACCGATCTGCACCAGCGCCAAACCGGCCAGCGTGCGCCCACGCAGGTTTCCATTGAAGTCACGCGCCGCTGCCCGCTCGAGTGTCAGCACTGCTACAACAATCTCCCCATGGGTGATCAGGATGCCCGCAGCCGCGAAATGACCACCGAAGAACATTTCAAAATGCTCGACGAACTGGTCGACATGGGCTGCTTCTGGCTCCTCTACACCGGCGGCGAAATTTTCGCCCGCAAAGATTTTCTCGAGATATATACCTACGCCAAGCAGAAGGGATTTCTCATTACCCTCTTCACCAACGGCACGCTCATCAACGAAAAGATCGCTGACTATCTGGTCGAGTGGCCGCCCTTCGCCATCGAGATCACGCTCTACGGCCGCACTCGCGAAACCTACGAAGCACTGACGATGATCCCCGGCTCCTACGACCGCTGCCTGCGCGGAATCAAGCTGCTGAAGGAAAGAAATCTTCCGCTGAAGTTGAAGACGGTCGCCACCAGCATCAATAAGCATGAAGTTGTGGCGATGCGCCAGTTCGCGGAGGAAGAGTTGGGTGTCGAGTTCAAAATTGACGGCCAAATCAATCCACGCATTGACTGCTCGCAGAGTCCGTTGGCAGTGCGCCTTACCCCGGAAGAAGTGGTCGCGCTCGACATGCACACTCCCAAGGGCGTGAGCGAGTACCGCAGGTTGGCCAAGCACGATTTGGAGAGGCCGCCAAACTTATCGCAGGTTGACACTCTATATTTCTGTGGCGGAGGCATGGAGTCATTCGCCATAAACGCATACGGAGAGATGGGCATTTGTGTGCTGTCGCAGCAGGAGACCTTCGATGTCCGGCAGGCCGGGCTGAAGCAAGCATGGGAGCACTCTCTTCACTCAGTGCGAATGCGTAAACGGAGCCGCGTGACCAAGTGCGTCGAGTGTCGAATCCAGTCGCTGTGCGCAATGTGCCCGGCCAATGGCGAGATGGAAAACGGTGATCGCGAAACCCCGGTTTCTTTTCTATGCAATGTTGCTCACCTGCGCGCCATGGTCATTGAGGCAGAAGTCCCCACACACGGGGAATGTGAATTCTGTGCTGGCGGCAGTGAGCACGGTGCCTTGGTCGAGTCAGCTCGGCGGATCACGAGCAGGGAAATCGATGTTGAGAGTTGGGCCGGGCCGCAACAGATTCTACCGATATTGAATAACGTGGGCGTGGCTGCCGGTGGGTGCGGAGGCTGCGGGCGCCATTGAAGGGCATAGGGGTTAACGAAGCTTTGGCAAGCAATGCTCTACGGCAAGTCGGAGGCCGAATGAAAGGTGAATTGAGGCAAGTCGACGGCAAGAAACCGTACGAGCCACCGAGCCTCAAGACGATCAATCTGCGACCAGAGGAAGCAGTCTTGGGACACTGTAAGACCTCCACGGGTGGTGGAATCAACATTGGATGCCAGTTTTTTACATGTAGTTCTGTCGGTTCGTGACAACCCGCGGGATCCTAGGAGCAGGCGCACATGAGGAATAACCGTGGAGGAGGGCGCCCGAAAGCCCTTAGTGCGTTGAGCACTGCGCACAGAGACGGCTTCTCCGTGGGCGGCGTGTCCGTCGAGGTAATCGGCGACTGCATCGATGACGTTACCTTGGTTAGCTCTTTGGAACCCTTTCGCGCAGAGGCGGCTGTCTCGGACATTAATATCCGCGTTGAATGGGCGAGCAGTTTCGGCTCGGCGCTTGGCCGCCCGATCTTCGACTCAGGAACCACTTGGCGACTCTACGAAGATAACGTCGGATTTAACTTCGACTTCAATGCCCCCGTCTTCGGCGAACGACCATACAAGAGGCTCCTAATAGACACGCTCTTCCGTCGGGCAACGCTTCAGATGAGTGAGGAGTCTTTTTCCCGCTCATCTTATGCGGCTGATCCGCTAGGCTATCCCCTCGACGAACTCCTGATCATGCATCGCCTCACCCAGGAGCGAGCCATCGAGCTCCACGGCGTCGGCATCGTCGGCCCTGACGGCGCCAGTAACTTGTTCGTCGGCCACTCCGGCGCCGGCAAAAGCACCACCGCGCGCCTCTGGACCTCGCTCCACAAAGTCGAAATCCTCAGCGACGACCGTATCATCGTCCGCGAACGCCCGGCTCGCGAACTACAGCCCGGCGACGATCCGAGGCAAATCTTCATGTACGGTACTCCTTGGCATGGTGAGGGATGCTTCGCTCTCCCGCAGCGGGCTCCGCTGCAACGCATCTTCGTCCTCGAGCACGGCCACGGCCACGGCAACGTCCTCACGCGCCTCACTCGCAGCCAGATGGTCGCCGAACTATTTGCGCGCGCCTTCGTCCCATTTCATCGTCACGAGTACGTCGATTCCGCCCTCAGCTTCCTGGAGCGCGTCGCCGATTCCGTCCCGGGCTATCACTATTCTTTCGTGCCCGATGAGCGCGCCGTAGAAAAAGTTCTACAGTTCCATGATTAGCAGGTTGAGAAGCTCGGTCTTAAGTGGCACCGGGAAGGGCACGAGTTTTACTCGTGCCGTACATCGTGCTCGATCGATGCGGCTTCTAGCCGCTGAGGTGAGCTCTTTTCTTGAGCAAAAATCTTCAAGACTCTTTCTGCATCGAGAGTCGCTTCCATGACGAACCACGAGTCTGATTCAGAAAGCTTCGAGGCGCTCAGCCGCGAGCTGCTGAAGGACGGATTGAGCGTCCGTTTCGAGGCGCGCGGCGCGAGCATGTCCCCCTGCATTCGCGACCGCCAGATTGTCCATGTTACCCCCGTAATCGTGAGCAAATTACGAAAGGGCGATATTGTACTTACGAAAGGTCATAGCGGCTTCCGCCTTCACCGCCTCGTGCGTATCGATCATGATAACGATTTATTTATTACTCGCGGCGATTGCGGACAGCAAGATGACCCTCCAGCGCGCGGCCAGCAAATTTTGGGCGTGGTCGTTGCGAAAGAAGTCAGGTTGGGAAAAACCATCGTGCGGACAAAACTAAAAGGAATCGGCGGCACATTGCTGCGAGTAGCGGCCCGCGGCCAACATCTGGCCGGCGCGCTCCTGCGCAGGTCGGGACTGCAGCGCTCATCACAAGGCGCGGATAACGGAACTGGGATTCTGCTTGGAGTGCTATCTCTGATTCTCGTTCTTCTCGCTGCGCCCACCTCCCGCGCTCAGGTCTTAGTGGATACTAGCCCCAGTACGAATGCCACGGCAGATCTTACAGGGCCCGGCACGCTAACTCTCACTTTCAATCACACCACCTCGGCCACGGCGAATCGGGGACTGCTCGTGGGCGTTTCGATGAATATCAAAAACAGCCCCACCACTACCGTCACCGGCGTCACCTACAACGGCACGGCTCT
Organism: Candidatus Sulfotelmatobacter sp.; assembly: GCA_035272245.1. GTDB lineage: Bacteria > Acidobacteriota > Terriglobia > Terriglobales > Acidobacteriaceae > Sulfotelmatobacter. The sequence continues at coordinate 28,103 of DATEQW010000147.1, forward strand.
CACCCTGGTAGGTGCGCAGAACGATGCCGCAAACACTCGCCGCGTAGAACAGTGGTTTCTGCTCAATCCTGCCTCCGGAACCAATCTGCCGATTATTGTCTCCATCAACATTCCGGCGACTGCGACCGTAGGCGTAGCGGCTGGCGCGACCGTATTCACCGACGTCGATCAGACCGTTCCCCTCGGTACGTTTGCTTCCTCTGACGGTGAATCGGCAGGCTGCGTGGCCAGTACTGCCGCGGAAAACTCCCAGTGCTCCTCCACCCTGGATATACCGAGCGTAGTCAACGGGATGATCCTCGACACGCTGGCGGTGGGCATGGGCGCGATCACGGTGAACGGTCCCCAAGTCTCGCAGTGGAACATAACCTCCGGCGGCACCACTCCAAACGCAGCTCAGGATATAGTCGGCACAGGCAGCAGCCGAACCGGTGCGCCCAGCGTGCCTCTTTCGGAAAGTTTCAATGAAGCTCTCACTCTCACGTCCGTTGTGCCCAATGGCGTCGCATTCAACCTGACCTCCGTTGCGCCCAACACCGCCACGCTCACTCTAACCGCCGTTGCGAATGGCGGCGGCGGCAATACCGTTTACACCGGAACGATCACCGGTGGTGCGGGCAACGCTTTGGTCGGGGATACCGTAGTCGTGGCGGACTTCACTCATGCGGCCGACAATGGAACCTTTACCTGCACTGCGTCCACGGCGACCACAATAACTCTCAACAACGCGGGTGGAATTGCGCAGGCGCACGCTGGAACAGCAGCGGTGACCACCGCCGTCTATACGGGCACCATCACCGGGGGCGCCGGTAACGCCTTCCTCGGGGACACCGTCGTTGTCACTGGATTCACTAACGCCGGCAACAACGGGACATTCCTGGTCAACGCATCCACTGCCACCACACTGACGCTCAGCAACAAAGCCGGGGTTACGGAAACCGATCCCGCGACCGCCGTTCTGACGACCGGCTCCACCAACACCGTTTACGAGGGAACGATTACCGGCGGAACCGGCAATGGCTTCGCCGGTGACAGCTTTGTTATCGCGGGATTCACCAACGCCGGTAACAACGGAACATTTACCTGTACCGCATCCACCGCGACTACTCTCACCTGTAGCAACGCAGCCGGAGTTACGGAAACGCACGCTGGAACGGCGACCACGAATGGCACCTTCAACTGGGCGCTTGGAGCGATCTCGCTCAACCCCAGCGCAGCCGACATCGGCGTTACCACCACCGTTGGTAGCGCGGTTTTTCTCGGCCAGAGCACGACCTACAACATCACCGTCTTCAACAATGGGACCTCTGCCGCGAATGCTGTCGTCCTGACCGATACCCTTGCTGCAGGGATGACATTGAACTCGGTCACTCCGAGCGCTGGCACAACCTGCACCGGAACTGGCCCTATCACCTGCACTCTTCCAACTCCCTTTGCGAAAGGCGCCACAGCTACTGTTGCCGTGGTTGAGACTGCGGCCGCCTCTGGCGCATTTACCAATACAGCCGTCGTCTCCGACTCCGGAACCCCGCCCGATTTCAACACCGGCAACAATACGTACGTAGCCGTCGCAACCGTGCAATCGGTCGCCTGCGCTGGAGTTTCCCAAGCTGTTCCCGGAACCAATCTCTCTAGTGTCCTGAACACCTATTATCCCGGAAGCGCCAGCGTGGCCGCGGGCGCAACTTCCATCACGGTTGGCGCCGCTACCGGTGGTCCCGGCGGTACACCCACGCCGATCGCCGTAGGAAATCTCCTGCTCGTAATTCAGATGCAGGATGCCAGCATCAATGACTCGAACACCGTCGCCTATGGAAACGGCTACACAGGTCAGGGTTTCACCGCGCTGAATAGCGCCGGCGATTATGAGTTTGTTACCGCGAAAAGCGCAGTCCCGGCAACCGGTGGCACCCTGACCATTACCGGTGCAGGTACCGGCGGAGGACTCGTCTTCCCTTATCACTCCGCCGCAGCCTCCGCCGCAGCTGGCCAGAGCACTTATCAAGTAATTGTCGTGCCCCAGTACACAACCGCTTCGTTCAATGCAACCACGCCGCCCACCGCGCCAGCGTGGAACGGTTCCACCGGCGGAGTACTCGCCCTTGATACTTCCGGAACGCTCACTCTCAACGGCGCAACCATCGTGGTCGATGGTCTTGGCTTCCGCGGCGGCGCAGGAATGCAATTAACCGGTGGGGGTGGCGCTAACACAGATTATCGCCAGCCTTCACCCGCCACGTATACCGGAGCGGCAGGGGGAGAGGCTGGCTGGGATGCCGCGAAAGGCGAAGGAATCGCAGGCACGCCGGAGTGGGTGGAAACCGGTGGCACGTTCCTGCACACCAACACTGGCTATCCCAGCGGTACTGCAGGAACTGACGGCAGCATGGCGCGCGGCGCACCGGGCAATGCGGGCGCCGGTGGCACAGACGCCGATCCGCAAACCGCGTCTCCTGGCGGCAACGACGAGAACGCTGGCGGCGGCGGCGGCGCGAACGGAGGCGCCGGAGGCTTCGGCGGAGACTCGTGGAATACAAACTTGAGTGTCGGCGGCGAGGGCGGCACGGCCTTTCCCGCGACCATCAACCGCATCGCGATGGGCGGCGGCGGCGGCGCAGGTACGCGCAACAACTCAGACGGAGATAATCAGGCCAGCGGTGGCGCGACCGGTGGCGGCATCATCATCATTCGCACCTTCGCGCTCAGCGGAACCGGCACGCTCACCGCGAACGGCGTTTCAGCTTACAACGGCACAGCCAATGACGCGGGCGGTGGCGGAGGAGCCGGTGGCAGTATCGTTGTTCTCTCCGCTAACGGCGGCGAAGGCGGCCTCACGCTGCAAGCCAACGGCGGCAACGGTGGCAATGCTTGGGCCTCCGAACCTTTCACGATCGGAAATCGTCACGGCCCCGGTGGCGGCGGAGGCGGTGGCGTAATTCTCGTCTCAGGTGCGCCAGCCAGCGCCAGTGTGAACGGCGGCACAAACGGCCTCACCGAGAATCCGGGAGTGGCCTATGGATCAACGCCCGGCGCAGCAGGTGTCAGCGTTACTAACGAGTCAATCAATCAGACTTCCGGTACCCAGTCCGGCGCCCAATGTACTCCCGATATGACTCTCGGCAAGAGCCACGTTGGTAACTTTACTCGCGGATCAACCGCCACCTACACCATTCCGGTTGAGAATGTAAGCCCCTATGGTCCGAGCAGCGGCACTGTCACCATGAACGACACGCTGCCTCTGGGCCTGACTCCGACCGCCGCCACTGGCACGGGATGGGCTTGCTCCATCGCTTCCCAAACCGTGAGTTGCACCAACTCGACAGTCCTGGCAGGAAACGACAGTTTTTATCCTTCGATCACCATCACTGCGAACGTCGCGCAGACCGCCCCTTCCACAGAAACCAACACCGCGCTCATTGGTGGCGGCGGCGAGGTGAATCTCGCGAATGATAGCGCTACTGATGTGGCCACGGTCGTATCCAGCGCGGACCTGAGCGTGACCGACGCCGTTTCGCCAGACCCGGTTGCCGCGGGCAGCAACCTCACTTATACCCAGGTCGTGACCAATAGCGGTCCCAGCGCCGCCGACAACGCTACTCTATCTGAAGCCATCCCCGCCAACACTACGCTAGTCTCTCTCTCCGCGCCTGCGGGATGGAGTTGTACCACTCCCAGCGTCGGAAATACCGGCAACGTGGTGTGCACCGACTTGAACATGCCCGCAAACACCGTCGCCACTTTCACATTGATCACCAAAGTGAACGCCGCAACCGCCAACGGCACAGTGATTACAGATACCGCCACAGTAAGTTCGTCCGTGACGGATCCGAACTCGGCCAACAACACCGCCTCTGCATCCACCGTTGTCGGAACCACTGCGGGAGCCGAGTTAACAGTAACGAATGCCGCGTCTCCATATCCAGTCCAGGCAGGCAGCCCCATCACTTATACCCAGGTCGTAACCAATACCGGTACCGCCGCGGCGACCGGCGCGACCTTCAGTGAGACAACTCCGGCCAACACCACATTCGTTTCAATCACGCCTCCGGCAGGCTGGACCTGCACGGCATTTCCTCCAGTCTGCACCAACGCGAGCGTGGCCGCAGGTTCCTCGGGCACGTTCACCGTCATCTACAAGGTGAACGCTGCCACGACAGCCGGCACAATCATCATCGATACGGCAACTGTAAATGCCAGCAACCAGGCCTTCGGCTCTAATTCCGCAACCGCCACCGACGTAGTGGCCACCGCCGTCCAGGCTGACCTTGGCCTGACTACGGTAGCCTCGCCACCCACGGTCCTTGCCGGCAATGACATCACTTATACGCAGACAGTAACGAACAATGGTCCGGCGGCGGCCGCTAACGTTGTTTTCACCGAGGCGATTCCTACCAACACCACCTTCGTCTCCGTCTCAGCTCCAGCCGGTTGGTCTTGCACCATCACTGCCTCTGTTGTTTGCAACGACTCTAGCATGGCTTCAGCTACATCGGCTTCGATCATCGTAGTCGTGAACGTGGCACCCACCGTCGCCGCTACCACCATCACGGCAAGCTCCTCGGTCTCCTCGTCCACCAGCGATCCCTATTCCGGCAACAACAGCACCACCGTGAATACTCCGGTCACCGTAGCTTGCGACTTGGCTGTCACCAATAGTGGCACGCCAAGCCCAGTCCAGGCCGGCGGAACTATCACTTACACCCAAGTTGTAACTAATGCCGGCCCCAGTAATTGCAGCACAGTAGCGTTTAACGAAGCGATTCCTGCTAACACAACCTTCACTTCGTATAGCGGACCTCCGCCCGGATGGACGTGTACGTCTTTCGCTTCCGGTTGCACCATTCCGAGTTTGGCGCCCGGTTCCACTAGCACCTTCACCGTGGTTGTGACCGTGAATGCCGGAACCGCTGCGGGAACCATCATTACCGATACCGACACCGCTACTACCACCACCTACGACACCAATCTGAACAATAACTCGGCCACCCTGAATATCCCTGTCGCTGGAGCCGGACAGGCTGACCTTAGCGTGACGAATTCAGCCAGCCCGAATCCGGTGTCCGCCGGTAGTAACATCACTTATACGCAGACTGTAACCAATGGCGGTCCCGCTGCAGCCAGCACTATTACCTTCACCGAGACCACGCCAGCGAACACAACCGCCCAGTCGCTTACCGGCCCGGCCGGCTGGACCTGCAACCTGGGAACTCTTACCTGCACTATCGCTTCACTCGCGGCCAACACCACCGCGAACTTCACCTTCGTCGTGACTGTAAACACCGGTGTTGCGTCTGGTTCCACTATTACTCAAACCGACTCCGTGACTTGCTCCGCCAGCGATCCGAGCTGTGCGAATAACACCGCATCCGCCAGTGTGCTGGTTGCCGCTTCCGCTGACCTATCCGTCACGAATACGGGCAGTCCGGTTCCGGTGCAGGCAGGCAACAACATCACTTATACGCAGGTTGTAACCAACGCTGGACCGAGCACCGCGACCGGCGTAAGCTTCACCGAAACCACGCCAGCGAACACTACATTCGTTTCGCTGACTCCAATCCCCGGCGGGTGGTCTTGCACACTTCCCACCGTGGGTAGCACCGGAAGCATTACCTGCACCAATCCCAGCTTCGCCACTGGAACCGCCACCTTCCCGGTCATCGTGAAAGTCAATGCAGCGACCCCGGCCGGCACCGCGATCAACGACACTGCAACCGTCAGTTCCACAACCACAGATCCCAACTCCGCCAACAATACTGCAACTGCCGCGGACGTGGTCGCGCTCGCAACCCAGGCCGATCTGATTACTACAAACACCGCGGTGCCTACCTCCGTTGCCGCGGGCAGCAGTGTCACTTATACGCAGAGCGTAACCAACAACGGTCCGGCTGCCGCCACGGCTCCCAGCTTTACTCAAACCACGCCGCCAAATACGAACTTCCAGTCCATCACGCCTCCTGCAGGTTGGACGTGCACCACTCCCGCGGTGGGAGCGGCTGGAACAATCACCTGCACCGCCGCCACTCTGGCTCTCAATGCTACCGCCAACTTCACCCTGGTGCTGCAAGTGAACTCCAGCACGGTTTCCGGAACAAATATCGCCGAAACCCCCACGGCCACAGCTACTAACATAGTTCCCAGCCTCACCACTAATAGTGCGACCGCTACGGTGGTAGTCGCCAACGCGAACAGCGCCAACGTAACCATTGCAAAGACCGCCACGCCGAGTCCCACCGTGGCCAGCGGCGATACTTTGACTTATACCCTAACGGTAAACAATACCGGTCCCGCTACTGCGACAACCGTGACTGTAACTGACCCCCTGCCACCCAACGTTAACTATCTGCAATCCAGTTCCACACTCGGCACATGTTCCGAAGCCGGGGGCACCGTAACCTGTCTGCTTGGAACCATGACCAACGGCACCACTGCCACAATTACGATTCTGACCCTCGCGGGCGCACCCGGGACCGCAACCAACACAGCCAGTGTGACCGCGGATCAGATGACAACGCCCAACACTGCCACTCAGGTCGAAACCATCACTTTCGCGACCAACATCAAGTTGGAATTCTTCACCGCACAGAGCGGCAAAGATAAGACCGGAGCCAACCGTGTCGTACTTCTTTGGAAGACGGGTGGGGAAGCACACAACCTCGGCTTCAATGTTTACCGCGATCAAAGTGGCGAGCGTATTCCATTGAATCCTTCACTGATCGCAGGCTCTGCGCTTCTCATGAACGGCGCACTGCCCAAGCATTCCGGCAGAACCTACACTTGGATCGATTCCTCCCCAAGCGCCGGAAGTGGTTCCTACTGGCTTGAGGACATAGATGTGAATGGCACTCGCACACTCCACGGACCAATTTCTCCGGCGGCTTCAGCCAGCGCCAGCGCCGACAGCGAAGCTACTTCCGCGATCATGATGAATCAGCTGAACCAGGCGCAGCCCGTCGCCGCGCTCAGCAATGCCAGCCACACCGCTGAGAATGTCTGGCGCGAAATTGTTCCGACAAACTCCCAGCGGCAGCAGCAGTTCAACCTCGCAGCTCACCCCGCAGTCAAAATATTTGCCAAACACGAAGGCTGGTACTGCATAACTCAGCCGCAACTGGTCCAGGCTGGCCTGGACTCAAATGTGGATCCGTCACTCCTGCATCTTTACGCGGAGGCCATCGAGCAACCCATCCAGATCATCAGGGCCTCGTCTGGCCCTGGAGGCTTCGGTCCCCAGTCTGAAATTTGTTTCTACGGCACTGGGATCAATACCCAATATTCCGATGCCCGAGTCTACTGGCTCGCAACCGAAGAATCGCAAGGTCAGCGAATTCAATCCTTGCCGTTCTCCACCGGCTCCAATCAGCCTCCGTCCAGCTTCCTCTTCACGGTGGAGCTCACGCCTCACACAACTTACTTCTCGGCGCTGACTACGGCACATGGCAACAATTTCTTCGGACCGCTGGTCTCCTCCACCGCCGTTGATGAGACCGTGCAGGTACACCACCTCGACACGACTTCGACCCAGCCAGCTCGACTCGAAGTAATTCTGCAAGGCGTTATTCTCGCCTTTCCGCACGACGTTACCGTTGCGCTGAACGGCACTGCTCTTGGCGATGTGACCTTCACCGGCCAAGCCAAAGGAAGATTAACCGTAGATATTCCCCCCAGCCTTTTGCAGAACGGTGCGAACACCGTCACTCTGACTTCCCAAGACGGCGAATACGATTACAGTCTGCTCCAGTCGATCGGCATCATCTATCCGCACTCCTACGTAGCCGACTCAGGCGCCCTCACCGTCACTGGCCGAGCCGGAGATGAACTGAAAATTTCTGGCTTCACGCAACCTACGGTGACCGTCCTCGACATCACCAATCCCGCTCAGCCTGTGCAGCTCACCGCTCAAGTCACGCCCGATGCGGTTTCAAAAACGGACTACGCACTGGAAGTGCAAGTGCCATGGTCTGCAAACAACTCCGCCGTGCACACGCTCATGGCGGTAGAAACGGACCGTATTATTTCGGCGGCCGAGATCCATCAGAATCATCCCTCGCACTGGCACAGTGCACAGCCCGGCAGCCAAGTTGTGATGATTTCCCCCGCGGCCTTTGCCGGCGCTCTGAACCCCTTGCTGCGCGCGCACCAGGCGGAAGGAAAATCCGCTGCAGTTGTGTTGATCGACGATCTCTATGACGAATTCAACTTCGGCGAGCGCAGTCCCGCCGCCATCCGCGAATTCTTGCAGACTGCGGTCAATGCCTGGCACACCGCGCCCAGCTATCTCCTGCTCAATGGCCGAGCCTCGCTCGATCCCCGCAATTACCTCGGCTTCGGCTATCTGGATTTCGTTCCCACAAAAATTATTCCAACCACGGGCTTGATGACGGCCTCCGATGACTGGTTCTCCGACTTCAACGACAGCGGCCTGCCCACCATCGCAACCGGACGCCTGCCCGTGAGTACGCTGGCCGAAGCCCAACTCGTGGCCGGCAGGATCGCTACGTATGAGGGCCAGTCGACCAACGGACCGTGGACTTCGCAAGCCCTCATGGTCGCCGATGTAAACGATACCTTGAACTTTACGAAATACAGTCAGATTGCCCAGGCTCAGCTGCCGTCGACCATAGAGGTGACGGATGTGTTCGCCACTTCCATGAGCATCCCGGATGCACGTCAGGCAATTCTCACCGCCATCAACTCCGGACAAGTGTTAGTGAATTATTCCGGCCACGGCTCGGAAGACGAATGGTCCGGCGACGATCTTTTCGACAGCGGCACCGCGACTGCCCTCACCAACGGCAATTCGTTGCCGGTATTCCTCATCATGAATTGCCTCAACGGATTCTTCCAGGATGTTTATGAAGAGCCGCTAGCCGTAGCTTTGATGCTCGCTCCGAACGGCGGTGCCGTGGCTGTGCTGGCCTCGAGTGGCCTGAACCAGGCCCCGCCGCAAACGATTCTCGACAAACTCATCGTGCAGGCCGCAATGAACTCGCCGCAGCCGAGGTTGGGAGACGCCATTCTCAAGGCGAAGTCCGGCATCACCGATCTCTCCGTGCGCAAAACTTATAATCTCCTGGGCGATCCCGCGATGCAGATCAAACTCCCGGCCGCGAATCCCGCGCACTAACGTTTTTTCTACGCTTGGGCCATATTCGCAGTCACTGCGGCCTTCCGCAGCGGCTCCCCGATCGCTTTCATCACCTTCTCGAATCCTGCGAAATCCAGCGACTGCGCTCCATCCGAGAGCGCCCGCTCCGGACACGGATGCACTTCAATAATCAACCCGTCCGCTCCTACCGCGACTGCCGCGCGCGACACCGCCGCGATCAGACTCTGCTTGCCCGTCCCGTGCGAAGGATCGGCGATCACCGGCAGATGAGAAAGATCCCGCGCCAGCGCCACCGCTGCAAGATCGAATGTATTACGCATCTCCGTTTCGAAGGTCTTGATGCCGCGCTCGCAAAGCACAACCCGGCTGTTCCCGCCCGAAAGCAGATACTCTGCTGCCAGCAACCATTCCTTCACCGTCGCCGAAGGTCCCCGCTTCAACAGCACCGGCTTGTCCACCGTCGCCAGTCGCCGTAACAGCGCGAAGTTTTGCATATTGCGCGCTCCCACCTGCAGCATATCGACATGCTCGCAAATGACGTCCACATCTTCCGTGCTCATCACTTCCGTGACCACCGGCAGTCCGGTCTGCTCGCGCGCTTCGCGCAGAATCTTCAGCGCCTCCAGTCCCAGCCCTTGAAAATCATAGGGAGAAGTTCGTGGTTTATACGCCCCACCCCGCAACATCGTCGCCCCCGCGCGCTTTACCGCATGTGCCGTGTCCAGCAACTGTTCGCGCGATTCCACCGAGCAAGGTCCAGCAATGATCACAACTCCGGGTCCACCAATGCCGACTCCTGCCACATTCACCACCGACCGCTCCGGCTTCACTTGCCGGCTCACCAGCTTGAATGGCTGCGCAATGGCGACCACATTCTCCACCCCTGGAGCCACCTGCAGGGCTTCAATCTCATGCCGCCGTCCGTTGCCCACTGCCGCCACAATGGTCCTCTCCACTCCACGCGTAATATGAGGCTGGTATCCCGCCTCGCGAATGCGCTCGATGATGTGCGCAATCTCTTGTTCGGTTGCCTTCTCTGACATGTTTACGATCATTGCAACGCCTCCTCGATTTTCGCCGCAAAAGCAAAAGCCGCGATCCCGGATCGCGGCTTCTGGCTGAACCTGCTGGAATCTAATCGATCAGGGCTGATTCGATCTCCTCGCAAGTGCCGCAGCCGCTACTTCCGCAAACCAGTAGCGAAACTGCATGCTAAACGAGGTAAATCGCGCCATAAATGTCCTCTTTTATTGTTCTAAACTGCCTTGCCGTCGCACAACTCGTCGTTAACTATTGAATCGAACTGGCTGCGTTCGAAAAAACGTTATTCGCGTTCGATCCGATCAGCCGAATAGTTCCCACAACCAGAACCAGGATCACCGCCAGCATCACTGCATATTCGGCGATGTCTTGGCCCGAATCTTCCGAAAGTATTCTACGTATGAACTCGGACATACCCCACCTCCAATTCTGGCAAGTATATTTCCCTGAGCGGAGAATAGAAATCGGTGCAGACATAATGCCGCAGGGCCGCGCGCTTGTCAAATCCAATGAAAGAATGACCCGCTTCTCAAACTTCGGGCTAGGGAGAATTATGGAGCGCTGAAATCGGTGCGGTTGGCGGCGTCTCAGCCCGAGACTGCCCCACCATCTGCCGCGCGGAATTCTGCGCGTATTGCAATACTCGGTCAGGAAATACGCCCAGAAAGATGGTCGCGGCGATGCAGGATATCAACGCCAGACCCAGCGCTGCCGGAACCCGGCTCACCGGAACTTCCTTCCTCGATTCGCGCATGTACATCACCACAATGACGCGCAAATAGTAATACGCGCCCACACCGCTATTGAGGACACCGATAATCGTCAGCCAGATCAAATTGGCCTTCACCGCCGCGCTGAAGACGTAGAACTTCGCAAAGAAACCGCCCGTCATCGGAATGCCGATCAAGGACAACAGGAAAATAGTGAGCGTCGCCGCCAGCAGCGGGGAACTGCGTCCCAGCCCCTCATAATCTTCCAGCGTCACATAACGTTCGCCTGCGTTGGCGAAATGGCTTACGACCGCAAATGCGCCCAGGTTCATAGCGGCGTAAGAGGCGAGATAAAACATGGCCGCCGAACTTCCCAGAACAGGCGCGGCCGCGAATGCAACCAGCACATAGCCGGCGTGCGCGATCGAAGAGTACGCCAGCAGCCGCTTCACATTATTCTGCACCAGTGCTCCCACGTTACCCAAAGTCATGGAAAGCGCCGCCGCAACCCATATCAACCAGATTGTTCCCGGCACGTTGATCACGAAAACGATGCGCAACAAAACCGCGAACGCCGCCGCCTTCGGCGCAGTCGACATCAGCCCCACAATTGGCGCCGGTGCACCTTCATATACGTCTGGCGTCCAGATGTGGAATGGCGCAGCAGCCACCTTGAAGCCCAGACCGACAAACATAAACGCGACCGCTACGAAGGCCAGCAGCGGAATCCGGCCCATCTGCAATGCGCCGCCGATCTGATCGATATTCGTCGAGCCCGTGGCGCCAAACATCATCGCCACTCCATACAGAAAAAATGCCGTGGCGAATGATCCCAACAGAAAATACTTCAGCGAAGCTTCCGCGCTGGTTGCGGCGTGTCGCCGGAATCCCGTCAATACATAAGAAGCAATAGACGAAATCTCCAGCGCAATAAAAATCAGGACAAGTTCCACTGCGGAGGACATCAGCACCATCCCGACCGCGCCGAAAAGGGCCAAAGCGTAGTATTCCCCCGCGCGGATCCGCTGCACCGCCATGTATTCGTAAGAACTGAGAATGACAACGCCAGTAATTGCAATGATCAGGAAATGAAAAAAGACGCTGAATCCGTCCACTTGCACCATGTTCCAGAAAGCCAGCCCCGGAGCCTGTGCCATGAACCACGTCGCCCCAATCCCCGCCAGCGCCCCCACCAGCGCAATCACGCCGAGAATCTTTTGTCCTGTTTTTTCGTCGAGCAAGGGTTCCAGCAACATCACGATCATGCCGAAAATTGACAAAACAATCTCCGGCAGGATCCGAACATAATCCGCGCCCTGCGGCAGCGTCTGCGAATACGCCGGGACAAGACTTGCCATTACAGTCTCGGCTATCGCGGGGTGGGTGATCATTGTCCCACCACCCTGCTCGCGATTCGCGCCAGGGGTGTCAGAGCCGTTTGCACCGCCGGATCAATTGCTGCCAGCCACAAGATCGGCGCCACTCCCATCACCAGGGCCGCTGCCGCGCACGGCCACACCGCCCATTTTTCGAATCCCGAAAGATCGTCCAAAGAATTGTTCACAGCGTGCGTAACCTTGCCGTAGAAGACGCGCTGGTACATCCACAGCAAGTAAATCGAGCTCCAGATCACGCCCGTTGCCGCGAGGATCCCAAAAATCGGCCTGGCCTGGAACGCGCCGCTCAACACCAGAAATTCGCCAATGAATCCATTCAGCAACGGCAACCCCGCCGACGCCAGCACAATCACCAGATACGACGCCGCATACACCGGCATCGGCGAAGCCAGCCCGCCGAACTCGCTGATTTCGTACGTATGGCGCCGCTCGTGCATAATCCCCGCCAGCATGAACAAGCCGCCCGTCGAAATTCCATGCGCCAGCATGACGAACATTGCGCCGTTCAGTCCCGCCTGCGTAAAGCTGAAAATTCCCAGCACCACGAATCCCAGATGGCTCACCGA
>DATEQW010000148.1:0-36064 GCA_035272245.1 Candidatus Sulfotelmatobacter sp.
CTGAGCGGCGATGAGAAATTTCCTGAAGCGTTCTGGACCGCAATCGAAAACTGGGCTCGCCACAATCCACCGATGGACGGTCCACTCTGGATTTGCGGGCAGGAGTGTTCCTTACGCATTCTGACGTGGTCGTTTGCGTTGCATGCTTTCGTCCAATCACCGTCAGCCACGAACGAGCGCGTCGCTCGGCTCGTCTCGATGATCGCCGCTCACGCCTGGCGAACTGCGCAAACCCTCGGCTATGCCCGCTCCCAACGCAGCAATCATTTGATCAGCGAAGCCGTGGGCCTGTGGACTGCGGGTACGCTTTATCCAGAGTTAAGAGATGCCAAGCTCTGGCAGAATCTTGGGGTGCAACTACTGCGGGAAGCGGTTCTTGACCAGATCACTCCCGATGGCGTTTCTCAGCAGCATTCCTTCAACTACCAGCGCGTGATTCTAAACCTGCTGCTGTGGACCCTGCGCCTGGCCGAGATTCATCACTTTCCGCTTGACGAAGAAATTCACAGGCGTGCGCAGGCCGCTTACGACTTCTTACGCATGTATGTAGATCCGATCAGTGGGTCCGCGCCGAACTACGGCTCCAACGACGGCAGCCTGATCCTTCCTCTGACCTCTGGCTCGCATCGGGATTTTCGTCCCCTGCTGCAGCTGGGCGCCGCCGTTCTAAATCGCCCTGCGCTCAAGCCGGGGCCGTGGGATGAGGCTGCAACCTGGTTCGGCGTCAAGCCTGCGGCGGTGGAACGAACAGTTCCCGCGGAGCCCTCCTTTGCTGAAACCGGATACTTCCGTTTGGGTAACGAGAAATCATGGGCGCTGATTCGCGCCGGCCGCTATACCCGCCGGCCATTTCAGGCAGATCAGTTGCATGTGGATTTGTGGTGGCAGGGTGTCAACTTGGCGCGCGACGCTGGAACATATCTCTACAACGGAGCGATCCCGTGGAATAATGGACTCGCGGGGACTGCGGTTCATAATACTGTCACAGTCGATCATCAGGATCAGATGCGCCGAGCTGGCCGGTTTCTGTGGCTCGATTGGGCGCAAGCGTCGGGCCGGGTGTATGCGTCGGATGAGGGCGCTTGTGCAGATCGGTTTGAGGGTGAGCATGATGGCTACCGCACTCTTGGCGTGAAGCATCGCAGGTCCGTTCAGTGGCTGGGAACCTTTGGCTGGGCGATTGTGGATGACATTGAGGGAACTGGCGAACACAATGTGCGGTTGCATTGGTTGGCCGCCGATTTGCCATGCGAAATCTCTCACTCGCCTTTTCAAGTTGCGTTTGCGTTCGATCAATCTCGAGTTCGTTGGAGCATTTTTGCCAGCGCTTCGGGACGTGCGGCGGTCATCCGGGCAGGGAAGCAGATGAACGGTTTCGGGGATGGAACGCTGGTGCATGAGGTTGCCGGTTCGGACACGCCCTTGCTGGGGTGGGAGTCGCCCACGTACGGTGATCTTCAGCCCTCGGTTTCGCTGGTGTATGCAACTCAGTCCCGATTACCTGTGCGACTGGTAACGGTCGTTCTCACGCACGAACGATGCAAGCTTGAAAAGCAGGGCGACGAGATCGTCGTATTGCGCGACGAATCCCAAAGAGGGTCGGCGGAGGAGTCTGAGATTTATCGTGTCAGTCTTTCCGGAAAGGACTTGCGCACTCTGAAAACGCAGCGGTCCGCGGAGAGCGTGCCAACACCATGAAACAAGTTTTCCAGGATGCACGCAGTGCGGAAATCACCGTTGCAGAGGTGCCCGCCCCGAAGTTACTCGCGGGATGCGTGCTCGTTCGCACCGCCGCCTCCGTGGTTTCTGCGGGCACAGAGCGGGCCTCCACCGAGTTCGCCGGCAAGAATCTGCTGCAGAAAGCGAGAATGCGGCCTGATCTTGTACGCGAAGTTCTCAACAAGATCGGCCGCGACGGACTGATTTCGGCGGTCTCTGCCGTCCGCAGCCGTCTCGACCAGCCTAGCGCTCTGGGGTATAGCAGCGCCGGAACCGTCGTCGCTGTGGGTGAAGGTATTGTCGATATCAGCCCCGGAGACCGCGTGGCGTGTGCGGGCGCGGGTCATGCGGTGCACGCCGAGTTTGCTTGTGTTCCACGCCTTCTCGTGGCCAGAATTCCTTGCGAAACTGTTAGCTTCGAAGAAGCTGCCTTCACGACGCTGGGAGCTGTCGCTCTCCACGGTGTGCGAAACGCCGATGCGAAACTGGGTGATGTGGTGGCCGTGATCGGGCTCGGATTGCTGGGACAGTTGACGGTGCAAGTTCTCAAGGCCGCCGGCTGTTGTGTCCTCGGCATGGATATTTCTGCGGAGCGGACTGAGTTAGCTTTACAGTTGGGCGCGGATGCCGTAAGCACCTCCTCTTCCGACTTCCGAGACTTGTGCCTGCAGCACTCGGCCGGGCACGGTGTCGACTCGGTTCTCATCGCGGCGCAGAGCTCGAGCAATGATCCCGTGAATCTGGCGGGAGCAGTGGCGCGGAATCGTGCCATGGTCGTTGCCGTCGGAACCGTTGCCATGGATATTCCGCGAAGGTCTTTCTACGAAAAGGAACTCGATTTCCGTGTCTCCCGCTCCTATGGGCCCGGCCGTTACGACGCGGCGTATGAGCAGAAGGGAATTGACTATCCCATCGGCTACGTACGCTGGACTGAGACGCGGAATATGGAAGCTTTTCTCAAGCTTCTCGTTGATCGAAAAGCAGATCGAAAGCAAGATCGAAAGCTGGAGTTGCGTCCCTTGATCACGCACCGCTTCCCGATCGCGCAAGCGAGCTCAGCCTATGATCTGATCACCGGAAAAACGCATGAGGCGTTCCTTGGCGCCCTCATCACATATCCGGATGGAGCTGATGATGGCCGTCAGGTGGACCTGGCGTCCTCTGATGGGCCGATCGCCAGGCATCAGTCCGTTCAAATCGGCCTTCTCGGTGCCGGTAACTTTGCAACAGGCACGCTGCTGCCTGTGATCAAACGAACTGGCGCCGTCGAAATGGTGGTCACCTGCGCAGCGAGCGGTTCCCACGCGTATCATGCCGCGAAAAAATTTGGATTCCGTTCCTGCACCACGGACGAACAAGAGATTTTCGACCATCCTGCGGTGAACACGGTTCTGATTGCGACTCGCCATCATCTCCACGCGGAGCAAGTCGTCACCGGACTTGAATCCCGCAAGCATGTGTTCTGTGAGAAGCCCCTATGCCTGAATGAAGCCGAATTGAGGCAGATTGTTACGGCTTACGATGATTCAGTTTCTCCTCGGCCTCTTCTCATGGTTGGCTTCAATCGGCGCTTTGCTCGATTGGGTAATCGGATGAAAAGCTTTGTGCAGGAAGCGGACGAACCGCTCGCGCTTCACTACCGGGTGAATGCAGGCTTCCTACCCGCAGACCACTGGTTGAATGATCCAACGCAAGGCGGAGGCCGCATACTGGGAGAGGTTTGCCACTTTGTGGATTTCCTCTGCTTTCTGACGGGCTCGTCACCCGTGGAAGTTGAAACGCGCAGTTTGCCGAACCCCGGCCAGTACAGCAATGACAATGTAGTGTGTTCGCTGTGCTTCGCCAATGGTTCCCAAGGCACGATCAGCTATCTGGCAAACGGCGACAAGTCCTTTTCCAAGGAACGAGTCGAAGTTTTTGGCGGGGGCAGTGTCGCCGTGCTGGAGGACTTCCGGCGCCTGGAACTGATCCGCGGAGGCAACAAGCGCGTACTTCGATCGCTTCTGCGACAGGACAAAGGTCATCGCGGCGAGTGGGAGGCATTTGTTGCGTCGATTCGAAACGGTGCGGAGTCTCCAATTCCATTTCGCGAAATTGTGAGCACGGCGCTGGCCACCTTCGCCCTTGAGGAGTCACGCTGCTTGGGGCGGCCCGTTGCGGTGAAGAGGTTTTTCACCGGCGGCCGCGCGACGGATGCGGGTGACCTCGATCAAGCCTCGTGAATGCCATCATTCTGAAATCGCGATCAGTCGCATGAAAATTCTGTACATCTCGCAGTATTTTCCCCCAGAGATGGGGGCGCCGGCTGCGCGAGTTGCGGAATTGTCGCGGCATTGGGTCAGCCTGGGCCATGAGGTCACCGTGTTGACGGGCTTCCCGAATCATCCGACGGGAGTCGTGCCCGCCGAATATCGGTCACGATTCAGGCGACTGGTGGGGCACGAGCAGGTCGATGGAGTAAACGTCGTTCGTACGTGGCTTCTTCCTTTTCCCAATCGCAAAGCCCACGAGCGGATGCTGAACTACAGTTCGTTTTGCATTTCAGCCGCGAGCACTGGTCTTTTCTTGTCGCGTCCGGATGTAGTGATAGCGAGCTCGCCACAGTTGCTGGTCGGACTCTCCGGCTGGTGGGTGGCGCAGTGGAGGCGAGTCCCTTTCGTATTCGAGGTGCGTGACCTCTGGCCGGAGTCGCTGGCTGCGGTCGGGCTCGGAAACGCCGATTCGTTGTTGCACAAGACTCTAGCGAAGATCGCCGGTTTCTTGTACCGCTCCGCCGATCGAGTGGTGGTAGTGACGGCTGCCTTTGAAGAATACCTCGTTGAACACTGGCAAATGCCACGGGAAAAGGTTTCTATGATCGAGAATGGAGTAGAAACGCTACTTTTCTCTCCGGACGGTGGGACAACTCTGCGTCAGGAATTATGCGCAGAAGGAAGGTTCGTCGTCGCTTACATTGGCACGATGGGAATGGCGCATGGACTCGAAACAGTCATCGCTGCCGCTGCGCAGTTGCAGGATACGAATCCCGAAATCATCTTTCTGGTGGTGGGAGAAGGGGCAGAGAAGGAGCGCATCGTCGGGCTGGCGCGAGGGCGCGCACTAAGCAATCTAAGATTCATTGATCAGCAGCCGCGCGAGAAAATTCCAGCATACATCTGCGCCTCGGATGTTTGCCTTGTTCCGCTCAAGAGAACGGACGTGTTTAAGACCGTCATCCCCACGAAGATGCTGGAGTTTATGTCATGTGCCCGGCCGGTGATTCTGGGAGTGGATGGTCAGGCACGAGCTATTTTGGAGGAAGCCCGAGCCGGCTTGGTGGTTGAACCGGAGAACAGCGGCGCCTTGGCGAATGCGATTCGCTTCCTGAATGCGAATCGCGAAAGATCACGTGAGCTGGGGCAGAACGGGAGAGATTACATTATCCGCAAGTTTTCCCGTCGCCAGACTGCGGAAAGATATATTGGCGTCCTACAGCGCCTTTTGATCGAGCCGGAGCAGCGCGAAGCAGACGTAGCCGCGTAAAACTATTTTGCGGCCGTTAAGCTCACGGGTGGGCGGCGATAATTGCCAATCCTGCGGTCGCGGATATCGCCGCGTTAAGGCCTGTTGCGGCCGCGGATCGGACTCCGCTGAGGGGCACGAAGAGGATATCATCGGCCTGCAGGGTTACATCGGGGGCCTTGGCCTCCAGCATCTTTTTCAGCGGTACCCTCGTTTCGGTCATTCCCGCGGGACCCCTGCGGATGATGCGGATCCCGCCCAGCTTTGCAGTGTGGTTCGTCCCCCCCGCCAGCGCCAGAGCCTGCAACACAGTCAAAGTGCCGTTGTCGACAAGCAAACCTGCTGGACGTCCAACGTCACCTACCACGTAGATAATCGGCGCGCGAGGCACCGAGATCGTGTCTCCCGGCCGAATCTCGATGTTGTCTTGCAAATTATCAGCCAGATTCCTTGGGAGATCGACCGTAATTGGTCCAGATGTACTGTGCTGCCGGATGATGCTGACTTTGCGACCCGCCGCCGCAGAGAAACCCCCTGCCGCTGAGATCAAATCGTACAGCTTGCGGTCTCCGAGTACTGGATAAATCCCCGGTTTCACCACTTCTCCCAGAATCGTCACTCCCTGGGAGGCGGATTCGTCAAGAAAGATGGTGACGTGCGCGCTGCGCACAAAGCCGCCGTCTTCCAGTCGCTTCTCGATTAACGCCTGCGCCTCTTCCACAGTGAGATCACCAACGTGCACGTAATCAATTAAGGGAAGATAAACATCCCCTGAAGTGCCAACTCTCGCTTTGGTCGAGAGCTCCGGGACGTTGTAGACGCTAACTTCAAGCAGGTCTCCGGCGCCCAGCCGGGGTAAAGAAGGCTCATCGGCGGTAGCGGTCGAGTCGGTTGGAGCGGGGCTCGCGGCGGACTTCGTCGAATCGGCGGTGCCGGCCTTACTCGAAATTGCAGCTTGGGAGATCGGCTCGACAGCCGGTAACTCCGATGGGACAGTTTGCGTGGATGAAGATGCGGGCGCTTGTTGACCCGATGCTTTAGACCCCAAACTGAACAACAAAACGACGGCAATCGCAAACAGGCTACCGCTGCTGGCAAAATTGAGTCTGCCGAACTCCATCACAGGCCTCTGGTGGAAGAAGGATCGCAGCAAAGTTTAGCACAATGACATACGATGGTCCCATCCCATTTGTCGCGTGACGTCCAATCCATTCCAGTTTTCCACAGCTTTATCACTGCGGGGAATTGAATCCTGGTGCAGAAGGCTGCTAGATTCCAAGCAACCCTCAACCGCAAACGCAGACGGAACCGGTTAACTAACTACCAGGCAGCGATTGCTGCTGCAATACTACTAGTCGGATGAAAATGGCATGTGCCGACGCTCGTGATTGGCGGAGGGGGGACAGTTGACGGTCGTATTTTTTTCGATCTTCTTCCTCTCGCTCTTTTTCTCGTTCGTCCTAACGCGCTACGTTCGGGACGTTGCAACCCGGCGCGGATGGGTTGCCATCCCTTCAAACGAGAGACACTTACATTCCACTCCTTTACCGCGCCTGGGCGGCGTGGCTATTTTCATTTCTTTTTCATTGAGCATGATCGTCGCGATTGTCATGGGGCATTATTTACCCCACCTGCGTTCGACCTTATCGCTGAAAACTCTACTAACCATTCTGCTTCCGGCTTCGATCGTTTTTCTTCTCGGGGTCTACGACGATCTTCACGCCGTCGGTCCCTATGTGAAGTTCGCGGTTCAGTCTCTCGCCGCCACTATGCTTTTCATCGGTGGTCTGCGCATCCTCAATATCCCGGTGCTGTTCGGGGAGCATCAACTGCCCTGGTTTGTAGGCTTGCCGTTCACCATTCTATGGGTCTTGGCTATAACTAACGCATTTAACCTCATCGATGGCCTCGACGGTCTGGCCGCGGGCTCGGCCCTGTTCTCCACGCTGGTGGCTTTCGTGGTTGCTCTGCTCTCCGGATACTCACTTGTCACCGTGATGACGATTGCTCTGGCTGGGGCGATTTTGGGTTTTCTCCGCTACAACTTCAATCCCGCCACCATCTTCTTGGGAGATTCTGGGAGTCTTTTCATCGGCTTCCTGCTCAGCGCGCTGGCCTTAGCCGGAGCGCAAAAAGCGCCAACGATCGTTGCGGTTGCGATTCCGGTGGTATCGTTCGGCTTGCCGATTCTGGAAACGTCGCTTTCCATTCTGCGACGCCTGATCGGCGGCCGTCCCGTATTTACCGCCGACCGCGAGCACATTCATCACAAACTTTTGCAGCACGGGCTCACCCACCGCCAGGTGGTTATTGTGCTTTATGGTGTGTCCGCCGTCTTCGCTCTGCTCAGTTTGTTCCTGCTATGGCCAACGGGAAGTTCCCTAGGCCTTGTGCTCGCCGTCCTCGGTACTGGCATCTGGATCGGGGTACAGCGCCTTGGCTATCTCGAGTTGGGGGAACTGGCCCGCGTTGCCCAGCGGACCTTCGATCAGCGCCAGATCGTCATCAATAACCTCGCGATCCGGCGTGCCACGGAAGAGCTGAAAGCTGCCCGCGATTACGAACAAATTCGACGCGTGCTCGAAGCTGCTTTCAGTTCCAACGATTTCGACGGGTTCGATGTTCGATTCAAGCTTTTTCCAGGGGAGTCCCACCCCGGCGGTAGCCTGGATTCCGGAGCTCAGGCGCGGCGCGGAGAGGTTTCTTTTTACTGGGGCAAGAGCAAGGGCGCGAGATCGCTGGATGGTCTGGCGGTTTGGACTCTATCGCTCGATCTGGTGAGTTCGTCCAACCGGCACAGAGGTGCTCTGGTGGTTCGGCGACTGTACTCGCAGCGGAACCTGCAACTTGATATCAATCTGCTTACGAGGGATTTCCCCGTGGTGTTGGCAGACGCCTTAGATCGTACTCTCCAACCCGGAGTCGAAGTGATCCCGCATTCAGGGCAGGATGATCGCGGATTTGTTGCCGCCCAAGCTGGTTGAACGCTTTCCGGGAAAAACTTCAGCCTAATGATTTCTTTGCGCGAGGGCCCTCAGGCGCACGCTTACCCATGATGGGTTAGGCGTGAAGCGAAGATAGGATTATAGGGAGGGCTGACGGTTAAAGTTTTGCACTGGCGTACGAGTTAATCTCGCAATTCAAGCAAACTTCCTCAAAAGCGGGTGCTGTCCACTGCATGATTCCCCCAGTATCAAGGCATTTTCCTGCCTCGACCATTTTGTAAGTCTAAACCAGCAGTCTCGCCAAATCAATACCCGCTCGGCAAAAAGTCCGCTCGAAAGGCCCGTCTTTGCTGACCGAAAAGTGCAAGTTCTTGCATACGACTTGTACCGGACCCGCCCTATTTACAAAGCAAACGCGAAAGTAATACCAGGTTTTCCACATGAGGAACCAGTGCGGCTACTTCTTCATTCCGCTATCCCTGTTTACCTTTAGCTTCGCCGAATCTTCGTGAGGATATGCATTCATGTTTAGTAAGACGGTTTATGGCACGACTTTTAAGGACGTTCATTTCGTTCCTCTGCAGTCCGCCACGTTTTGCATCCAGTGCGAACTGATCAGCACCAATAGCCGTCCCTATTGCCTGGCTTGCGGAAATACGTCGCTCCTAAGTCTCTCGCGTGTTCTTGGCGGAACGCTGCGCAATCAGCAGACGGCCCATCTCATTACCGACTCCGAACTCGACAGTCTGGTTCGGGATCTGTTGCGCACGGTTCCCGACCCACAGATTCTGAGCGCAGCGGATCACCAGACTCGGGTGCCCTCGACGGTTCTGCGCAGCCAGCTACGAGTAGCCAACGCCGCTCATCCGGTGTCAGGTTTTCGCGCCGTACACGTTGGCGAGGAAGTGGAAATTCACTCCGCGGAACTGGATCTGGAGCCCGCGATCAGTGCGATCACGGAGCGCGCCCAGCACCTCACCGGAGCCACGGGAGCGGCGATCGCTCTGCGAGCCGGCGATGAGATCGTATGCCGCGCCCGAGCTGGCCGCACTGCTCCCGACCTTGGAGTTCGCTTGCAGACCGATGCGGGCATCTCCGCGGAAGCCGTGCGCACGGGAGAGGTGATGTTATGTCACGACGCCGAGCGCAATCCGCGCGTCGACCTTGCCAGTTGCCGGCGGCTTGGAGTCCGCTCCATCCTGGTATCTCCGCTGCGTTATTACCGTCGCACCCTAGGCGTGTTCGAAGTACTCTCCTCATCGCCCAGTGCCTTTGATGAGCGGGATGTTGCTACCATGCAACTGCTCTCCAGCATGATGGTTGCGGCGATCTCGCGCATCTCCAGCCTCCATCAATCAAGGCGTGCTGCCAAGTAGGATTTCTTTTTCTGGGAGCGCCGGTCGTTCTAATACGCCCAGTAGGGGACAGTTCCGCCAGGAGCGCCCTGACCCTCGATCGCGACGTAAACATTGCGACCGAAGAAGAAGGGAAGTCCCCAGTCAAAGCCACCCGAGAACGTGCCACCCAGATTGCTCAACGCGAAGTCGTCGGAACCGGACAAAGTCAAAGCGTTTGCGATGCTGAAATCGACGGTGCCGCTCGTGCCATTCGCTCCTTGATTGGTTGCGGAAAGATTCTGTGTACTCGAAGGACAATAAAAACCGGGTGCATTGCTGGTACTTCCACACTGAGTTATCGTGCTGGGAAAGAAGTAGCCATTTGAGCCGCTGTCAATGAAACTCGCATCGCTGTAGGCCGTTCCGTTGTAGGTTGTGCTGAAATTTCCTGTCGCCGGGTCCGCTGCGTAGACCGTCCCGCTTAGAGCATTATTCGACTGCGTTCCAATGCCGAAAACGAGCGAGCCGCTTACGCTGGCCTCTTCACCTCCGGAAACCGCGGGGAATTCAAGGATCACCCCATTATGGTCGGTGGAAAATAACGCAACCGGGTTCTGCACTTGCTGTGCCAAGCTCTCACCAACGGCTTGGCAGGTCGCGGTAGAGGAGGCGCATTCATAGTACGGATTGAAATCGCCCGCAGCCGTCTGCACCTGCTCGCAGTAGCTGCCGCAATCTTGTGCAAACAGTCCGACTCCGAGAATACCGTTCGCGCCTAAATTCCCGTCCGATGGCATCCCTCTACTCGTGCAGGAAGCGGGAGCTACAAAATCCGAGTCGCTGAGCACTTGAATAGGTAGGGAACTGGCTTTTTCACTGGCAATCTCCACGTCAGCCATTTGCACTGGCCCCCACGTATATCCGCTTACAAACGGAAGACATTCCACGACTGGGTTGCCGTCGGAAGCCTTCTGCTGCGGCAGCGAGAGCGTGAGCACGGATGAGAGGATCCTGAGCCCCGAACTTCCCGTGTCGACCAATATCCCGTCAATGGTTTGGCAGGTGGAGGTTCCCGGAACGCAAACTGTTACGGTTGTGAAACTCGCATCAGGGTAGTTGCCCGCGGGACCGCCGTTCACCGAAATCGACGCCACATTCGCGCCAGTGCTTGTGATCGTATTCGCTGGAGTACTGCCGCTGCTGCTGCTTCCTCCCCCGCACCCAGTCGAAAATCCGCAAGCTAAGCCCACGGCAAAAATCAGGATCAATAACTTCTTCGGATCCTTCATTGGATTGCCTCGGCCGCGACGCCCGACGGCAATAAGTCAGGAACATAGGCCCGTCCTCTGAAGGACCGAGGATGCCCTCCCATCTGCACAACCAATCCTGGCTGCTCGATCTCGAGGGGTCTCCGGCCCGTCCCCACCCTACCCTGTGCTTTCGCGGCCTGTGCATACTGATCGAAATAGTTTCCCAGGAGCTGACGCATGTCCGGCGGCCACCGCCCCTGCCAAGTAATGGCAAATACTTTGCCGGCGAAAGAAACGTATTCCCTTACCACAGCTCCAGCAGGCGATTGAATCTCATGCACGCTATACGAGGTGGCGGCGGTTGTTCTCAGCGTTCCTCGCATATGGAGTTGATCCGCTTGAACCGATGCAACATCACCACCCAAAGCCGCCAGCGCCGGGTGAGCAGAGGAGGCTACCGCGAACAGTGCGTACACGGCCAGCAGCCTGCAGGGATTTCGGGCTCCTCTCCGCTCTGATCTGAAGTGAGTTTTCGACATTTTTCCCAGATGCCGGTTTTCCGAGTTAGATTAGGTGCGCATCCGGCCGGGTTGCCTTCAGAGGGAGTATGCAGGCGAGAGTCGTTGGCTGCTTTCGACTTTGTTCTCAGCAATTTACAGGCAATCCTGCACTGAAGACTTTCTTCCTGCTTACTTTTTCACAATTTGGAGGTTAATATGGACCGACTAGAGCCCAGGGCCCCGCCGAATGGCCACCATCGTTCAAGTATCCCGATCCGCTTCCTCGAACCGCCGAGGCCGCGTGCGCCAGAAAGTGCACGTGCCGGCGTATGCAAGTGTCGGCCACGCTTTGCCGGGTGAGTTGCAGGATCTCCACGAGATTCTCGACATGAGCGAGTGTGGGGTGGCTCTTCAATGCTCGTTGCCGCTCGCAATCGACCAAAGTGTGGAATTGTCGCTGGATCTCGCAGAAGCCACTGGACAAATCTTCACCACGGCGCGCGTGGCCTGGCTCGACTCGGCCGGTCGCGTGGGTCTCGGTTTTTCTCCTCTCGCACAATCTGCCGTTCGCCGCTTGCGGGAGTGGCTATTCCTGAACGCCCTGGCCGCGACCGCGAATGCAGAGTCTTCGGCAGCCGCGTCCGACGATGGCGAAAGCTTCGTTGTTCGGCAGAACTACACCGACATCCTTACCGCTGCGTCCGCAGTGCAGAGGGAAGCCGAGGCACTCGGTTCAGATCTGAAGGCAGTTCTTGCACTGATTGCTTTTCGAGCCCGGTCGCTGCTTCGTGCCTCAGGCGCGGCAATCGCGTTGGAAGGGAAAGACGCCGGAACCATGATCTGTCGCGCCAGCGCCGGCGACAGCGCCCCTCCGGCCGGAATGAGCCTGCAAGTTGGCTCGGGTTTCTCGGGTGAATGTGTACGCACTGGAAAACTTTTGCGCTGCGACGATACTGAAGCCGACGATCGTGTGGATCGGCAGAGCTGTCGCGCCCTCGGCATTCGCTCCATGCTCGGCGCGCCCGTGATCATGGGAGAAAAAGTGATTGGATTGCTGGAAGTGTTTTCCGCGCAGCCCAACGCTTTTCGGGAAAGCGACGGCGCGGTGGCGCAGCGTTTTGCGGAAACCATTCTCGCCGCTGTCACTCGGGCGGTCCGGGTTCACGATCCTTCTGCCGCGCCCGCGGCCGTTGCGAAGCCCTTTTCCCCATCTCCCGGCAGTGTCTTGTTTGCATATCCGCCGGACGAAAAGGCGGAGGCCGAAGACGCTTCCCGTCCGCAAGATAATGTCGGAGGGATTCGACTGCCACGGGCGCATCTCTTCCTCCTGATCGCCGCCGCAGCTACAATCGCTCTGGCTCTCGGTTTCATTCTCGCACCCTGGATTCAGGAAAAGCTTCAGGCCCGTGCGCGAAATGGAGAACAAACTGTCCTCGCCTCCTCTAAACCGCCGGGTGAGCCTTCAACTTCAGGTGCAGGGAATCTGTCCGCCGATTCTGCCAGCTTCACCCAGCTCCGCGAATTGGCGTTACGCAATGATCCAGCAGCGCAAAATGCCCTTGGCCTCCTCTACGCTCAGGGCGACGAAAAGCAGGCGGTCGGACAGGATGAGAAAGAAGCTGCTCGCTGGTTTCTCAAGGCTGCGGAGCAGGGCAACGTTCCCGCTCAGTCTAAGTTGGGATCTCTTTATTTGAGCGGCCGCGGCGTGCCACAAGATTCGAACCAGGCGTACTTCTGGACCGTGCTCGCCCGCGCGAGTGGCGATAATGCCAGCAAGGTGCTCGCTCCGTTTATCGTGGCGCGGCTCACGCGGGCACAACGTACGGCTATCGAACAACAGGCTGACCAGTGGCTGCAGCGGCACGAGTCGTCCACCAAAGCTGTCCGCTAGCAAATCCCGAAGCCTGAAGCCGCATGCATCTGCTAGCATTAGAATGAAACCAGAGGTCTCCCCCGTGCGCACGCTCCGCAGTGTTCTGGACGAGCGAGTCCGTGAAGCCGATCCGTTTCTCTACGAAAAACTTGAGAATCATCGCGTGCGCTGCTTCGCTTGCGGACATTGCTGCCCCATTCCCGAAGGCCAGCCCGGAGTCTGCAAAGTTCGCTACAACCGCGGTGGGACGCTCTATGTTCCATGGGGATACACCGCCGGAACCCAGTGCGATCCAGTCGAAAAGAAACCCTTCTTTCATGCTTATCCCGGTGCACTGGCCTACAGCTTCGGAATGCTAGGCTGCGACTTGCACTGCGCATATTGTCAGAACTGGGTTACATCGCAGGCGTTGCGCGATAGCAACGCCGTCTCTCCTCCGCTAACAACTTCGCCTGAGCTTCTCGTGCGTGATGCGATCGCACAGGGCGCAAAGATTCTGGTCAGCACCTACAATGAGCCGCTCATCACTAGCGAATGGGCGGTGGCCGTTTTCAGGGAAGCCAAAGCCGCCGGACTGTTTACCGGTTTCGTTTCCAACGGCAATGCCACTCCGCAGGTTCTCGAATATCTAGCTCCGTGGCTCGATGTGTACAAAGTTGATCTCAAAAGCTTTGACGATCGTCACTATCACGAGCTCGGCGGGCGCATCGGTCCCATCCTCGAGAGCATCCGCCGCATTCACGAAATGGGCCTGTGGCTTGAGATCGTCACGCTTCTAATTCCCGGCTTCAACGATTCTGCCGACGAACTGCGCCGCTTAACCGAATTCCTGGCGAACATCTCGCCCGACATTCCCTGGCACGTGACCGCTTTTCATGGCGATTACAAGATGACCGAGCCCCGTGACACGCGACAGGAAGACCTGCTGCGAGCTATCGAGATCGGTCGGCAATCGGGCCTTCGCTATATTTATGCCGGCAATCTGCCCGGAGCGGTTGGCGAGTGGGAGAACACGCGCTGTCCGGAGTGCAGTGAAAGCCTCATCCAGCGCTACGGCTACATGATCATGGATTACTGTCTTACCCCAGACGGCCGCTGCCCCCACTGTTCCACCACGATTCCCGGCCGCTGGGCACCACGGTTCGAAGGTCAGATCGCATCACGCCCTTTCCTGCCGCGTAGAAGCTCGCTTTTATTTACAATCCAAAATCGGTAGTCTGAGATCCCCGTTCTCTCATGCGAAAACTGTTCATCCTCGCTCTGAGCATCCTTGCTCTGCTCTTGCTACCGTCCTGTTCGCCTCGCGACTTCCTCACCCGCCGTCTTGCTGCCGACCTGATCGAACGCTCTGAAACTTTCCGTGCCCCGCAACAGTTTCTGTTGCGCACTGGCGTGATTTCGAACGATGACTACCTCTCGCCGGAATCTCTTGCGCTGCAACACCGCGGCTGGATTTCCGGCACCAAAGCTGCTTGCCCTCCGTCTCTCGTACCACCACCCTGCTGGGAAGTGATTCTCACACCGTCAGGCGTGGACACGTTTCACACCCTCGTTGCGCCCGGCGACGCGGACAAGCCATCGTTCAGTATTCCAGCCGCGAGAAGGGAACTGATAGCTATTACGGGAATCGCCAAACAGGCTAGCGTAGCCGACGTTGAATTTACCTGGAGATGGTTTCCACTGAACGAAGTTGGCGCGGTAGTTTTTCCCAGCGATCTCCGTTATCGGTCTACCGCAAGTTTTCGCTGTTATGACGATGGTTGGCGCGTGGTGGTGCGAGCCCCATCTCATCACGGCCAGCCTCTGGATGAGGCTCTCAAGAACGCCGAACCGGTGCAGTAGAATCTTGCTTCATCGATTTGGCATGAGTGCCGGGCCATGACCCCAAGTCAAATCAGTCACTGACAAGTTGCTTATTGCAAAGCCAATCTTGTATAAACCCTCTTCCACCTACGGGCCCTATGAAAACTGCAAAATGCCTCTTGTTGCTCGCTATCCTTCTCGGTTTCGCGTCTCTCGGCTTCGCCGATCAAAAGCCGAAATTGACCCTCGACGAATTTTTCAACTCGGTCAGCTACACCTCAGTGGCACTCTCGCCCGACGGCAATTCTGTCGTTATCGGCACCGAGCGCGCCGACTGGGATCAGCAGATTTTTCGCACCGACCTATGGCTCTATCGTGACGATGGCAAAGGTGGATCGTTGATCCAACTCACGCAATCCGGCCACGACAGCGATCCCAAGTGGTCGCCCGATGGTCATTGGATCGCCTTCCTCTCGGAACGCAAGACTTCTTCGGCAAAAGATTCAGAGTCCGATTCAGATTCAGAGGACGACAAAGATACTGATAAAGGAGATATAAGCCAGATCTATCTGATTTCTCCCGCCGGCGGTGAGGCGATTCCGCTGACTCAGGGTCAAGAGGAAGTGCACACGTTTTCCTGGTCGGCCGACTCCCGCACTCTGTACTTCGCCATTCGCCACCCGTGGACCAAGACGCAGAAGGACGATTACAGGAAGCAATGGAAGGATGTTGTGCAATACCGCACCGCCGAACGGGGGGATACAATTTTCGCTCTCGATTTGGCCGCCGCGCTTGCCCGCCACGCAACCGCTCCGGCGAAAGACGAAAGTGATGCCGAGAAGGAATCGGATCTCACACCCGGGGCTCGCTCCATTGCGAGCTTGCCTTTGCGCGTAGAAGACTTGGTTACTTCGCCCGATGGCAGCAGGCTTGCTTTCATCAGCAATTCAATCAATCAACGGCAAGAGAAGTTCGAAGACTACGAAATCTACGCCTTCGATCTGGCAAATCCACAGCCGCGCCGCCTTACGAATAATCAGGCCCAAGAAACCAGGCTTCATTGGGCCAGCGACAACCGCCACGTTTTCTTCAGCGTAGAAGTCGGAGACGTAGCCGGTCCTTATCGCGATCTTCAACCGCATCTGTACTGGGTTGATAGCGAGAGCGGCGCCGTCGAGCAGTGGAGCAAAGATTTCATCGGCCAGATAGATAGCTACGGCACCTACGGGAACGGCGTAGTCGTAACCGCGCGCCTCGGCACCGAAGTCCAAATGTACGCCGCTGCCAAGCCTTCTGGTTCTCTGCAAGAGTTTGATGGCTCGGATGGAACCTACCAACAGCTCTCGACCGGATTGCGCTCCCTGCGCGTCGCCTATGTTTATTCTTCACTCGGGCGACCCCCGGAGGTCTATCTCGCTGAAGGCCCAAACCTTCTCCAAAGTGCCCGCCCTATCACGACCTTCAACCGTCTCTTTACCGAGCGCGAACTTCCTCAGGGCAAGCCCTATAAATGGAAGGCTGACGATGGCACCACGGTCGAAGGCATGTTGATCTATCCCCCGGGAAAATTTGAGTCGAAGAACTTGCCGATGCTCACGTTCATTCACGGCGGGCCTGCCGACGCGGATGGAAATCATTTCGAGGCCGACTGGTATCAGTGGGCCGCACTTGCGGCTACCGATGGCTGGCTGGTGTTCGAGCCCAACTACCGCGGTTCCACGGGCTACGGCGATAAATTTCTGCAGGGGATTGTTCCTGTCATCGTCTCGCGTCCCGGCAAAGATATTCTCGAAGGCGTTGACGCGCTGGTGAACGCTGGCATCGCCGATCCCGATCACCTCGCCGTCGGTGGCTACAGTTACGGCGGCTATATGACGAACTGGCTCATCACTCAAACGACCAGATTCAAGGCCGCAGTCACTGGCGCGGGCGCCGTCGAGCACGTCGGCAATTGGGGCAACGACGATACGACTTTCGACGACGCCTACTTCCTTGGCGGCCGCCCCTGGGAGGCCCAGCAGCGCTATCACGACGAGGCCGCAATTTTCCAAATCGATAAAGTCCGCACTCCCACCCATATGGTCGCCGGTGCCAACGACATCCGCGTCGCGGTGCTGGAAGATTATTTGCTCGAACACGCTCTGTATTCGCTGGGGATTCCGAACGCGTTGCTGATCTTTCCCGGCGAGGGACACTCGCTAGCGAAGAATCCGTGGCATGGAAAGATCAAGGTGAGAGAAGAGTTGAAGTGGCTGCAGAAGTATGGAGGCGTGCCGGCGGGGAACTAAGATAGTTAGCGATACGAAAGCCTAGGATCGGAAAGATGTCTACTTCCCCGCACTAGCCACCTTAACCCCGCGTGATCCCGCGGCATACCGCGCAATCCCTCTGTACAACGCCTCCGCGATTTGTTCGCGGTATCCGTCATTGCGCAACTTCTGCTCGTCGGTGGGACTGCTAACGAACGAAACTTCCGCCAGGATTCCGGGCATCGCCGTTTCAGTAAGAACCACGTAGGACGCTTCTTTCACGCCCCGGTCGCGCAAGCCAGGATTTTGTACCGAGAGCGTTCCATAGAGCGAACGTTGCACGCTGGCGGCAAGGCGCCGCGATTGTTCAATTCTCTCATGCAAGTCGGTCGAGGTGAGGGCGACTGTAGCGCTTTTCTTGCTCGCGGTTGCACTCTCCCGAGTTTCCACGTCTTTGGCATTGGGCGCAGAAAAGAAGTTCGTGTAGTAGGTTTCCACACCGCGCGCGGAGGGCAGATCGCTGTAGTTGGCATGCACCGAAACGAAAAGATCGGCCTGCGCCTGATTCGCCATTGCGGCGCGCTCGTCGAGAGGAATGTAATTGTCGTCGTTTCGCGTGAGAATTACTTCCGCGCCCAAGCGGCTCTCCAGCAGCTTACCCAGACGCTGGGCAATCTCCAGCACAAGATCTTTTTCCAGCAAGCCGCTGCGGCCCACCGTTCCTAAATCCCACCCACCGTGACCCGCATCCACGACGATGCGCATCTTCGGCACTTTCGCGCGTAACTGCAGGTCTTCGCGCGAAGGCGGAGGAACGACGATCGCCAGCTTGTCCCGCTGGTTCTGGGCCCCGGGGAACAGATTCACTTGTCCGGTGCTGTTGATGCCCGGTTTGCGAACCTGCACCACCAGGCGGTAAGGATTTGGTTCCAGGCTCACGGAAAACGTCGAGCTTGCTTTCGTCTCGAGCACAACCCGCGTCAACCCTGGAATCGGCTGCGCGATGCGAACCCGCGACAACAGAGGGTCGCCAATTTCGATAGCCTTTCCTTCAAGCTCAGGAGCGAGGGACGTGTCGTGCAAATCAAAATAGATTCGATCCGGCGCCGTCAGGCGATGAGCTTCGTATTGCACCTGATCCTGCAGGTCGAGGACGACCGTGCTGGAATCCGCAGAAGACCAATGGCGAATCCCGGTGATGCGTGCCAGTTTCGATACTTCTTGCGGTGTCGCGAGTCCACTGTCCGCTTCATTCGAAGCACTTCGATCCGTCGACCCGGAAGTGGACGTAGAATCATTCTGCCCATCGACGACAAGACTTGACGGAGCAGATGGTGCACTGGTCGAAGGTGCAGCAGGTTGTTTCGGTGCGGCCCGGGGAGTCATGGCGATGGTCTGGGAGGGCTGCACCAGAGCTTTCCCCAGTTGCGCATTCTTCAGCTTCCACCACAATCCGCCAGCCAGCAGGGCGCAGACAACCACGAGTACTAACACCAAAACCATCCCTGGTTGGCGAGATGTGGACGGCTCAGCAATCGTTTCGTCGGCCGGCGTTTCCTCAACAATTTGAACCGGTGTCGCGCTCAGAACCGGCGCGGTCACAGGTGCCGCCGGTTCAACCACTGCAGCCGGAACAGTTGCAGCCACAGCCGGTGGTACTGCTTCGACCGTTGCAACCACGGGCTGAAAGGGAAGCTTCTCGGGCGCCAGAACCTCAGGCACTGGAGCTGCGGCCACTGGAGCTGCCAGAACTGGAATCGGGGGCCCGACCAATTCGGCCACAGCTGCTTGCGCCGACTCCGCAAATCTCTCTTCGTCCTCGGGCTTGAGCGCTCCAAGAATCAACTCGGCAAGCAATTCCAGGCTGTCTACATCGCTGTCATTGAAACCGAAGGGCTCGGCCGAAAACGCTTCCAGCAGGCCGATCACGCGCTTCCGGCCGCACAGCGGTACCGCCACCATGGACCGCGCGCCCAACTTTCTGCAGGCGTTCAGGTTTACGCGATCGTCGGTCTCGGTATCGTCACACCGGATAATCTGCGCCGTACGGAAACATGCTCCCGAAAACGCCGAATCGCGCTGGATGCGCGCGCCCACATCCGGCTTGATCGCGCCTGCGGATGCGCGCAAGACAATCTCGTTATTCTCGGCCAGAGCGATTCCCAGTCCATCAGCTCCAGTGATGGCGATCGCCCGTTCCGAGACCAGTTGAAGCACTTCGTCCAGAACGAATTGCTCGCCCTGTTCAAACTCACTGGGGCGTGCAATCACCTCGAACCCCTGGTAGCGTGCAGCCAATGCTCTGCGATACCGCACCTGCTGATGCAGCGCCGAAAATGCCAGGAGAGCCTGAAGGGCATCGCGCCCAGACGGCCGCGACTTTGGCGCTTCGCTCAAATCGGACGGCGGGAAATCATTGGGATATCCGCCACCCTGCGACGGCGACGAAGTATTTCGCGGCCAGGAGGGCACGCGCGACTCCGGAAGGCCGGCGGCAACTTCACTGATCGGTTTGGTGGGAGTCGTTGCCATTCCGTGCTGGACGGCCCTTCCGCTCGGGGAAGTGTGGCCATCTGAGCTAGTCCCTGTCAACTAACCACTTGGCGTAGCCTGTCTCCGCCACCTGCCAGACGTGATCCGACTGCGGCCAGAGCCGGGTTTTACCGGGTTTAACAAGAACTTACAGGATTTTAACCGACTTGCGCCAATTCCCCCATGACCTATCGGCCATGGTCTTTGGTAAGACCTACCTTCTTGAATCAACTGAGTTACTGCCAACCCGCACCTGCCGGAAACTAAAATCAGACAAAACGGGTCCCATCCGAACCGGTTCTGGCGGACAGTATGCAGGTCGTATCATTTCCCGCGCGCCAAGCTCGCACCCACTATCGGCATGAACTGCGTACTCTGACTTACGTTACGCTCGATACTGCCAACGGCGGAATCATCCGCAATCTCAATAGTGAAGGAGTAGCCGTGCAAGCGGTCGCTCCCCTACGCCAGCATCAGCGGGTTCGCCTGCGCTTCGAATTGAGGTTTCCTCGGCTGCGCATTGAAACCTACGGACAGGTTCGCTGGTCCAGTCCCTCGGGACAGTGTGGCATTCGCTTTGTAGATTTGCCCGTACGCACCAGCCGAGGGATCGGCGAGTGGATCTTTTCCAATCTTCTCGACAGTCTCGTACGCGAACCGGGCAACCGTCCAATCTTCCAGGGCTCGCGGGGTTCGATAAGCCAGGCAGAAGTTACGCCCGAAAACGCTCCCGCGGAGAGCGGCCTGATTCTGTCCTCTTATCCGCGCCCGTCAATCCGGCCGGAGAGCAGCAGTTCCTGGTTTGAGCGAACCATGCCACCACAGCCTCATCAAGCTGAAAGCCTGACGGAAGCGGCCTTACAGCCCGATCTCTACTCGAATTGGCTCTCCAGGCCGATCTCTGCAAGAACCCTGGCATGGCTGGTGGATGCTCTCATCATGATTGCGGGTCTGCTTCTGTTTACTTTGATATTTCTAGCGATAACTCACGAACTTCCGTCCTGGCCTGTCACACTTGGGATTGCCACAGTTGCGGCTCTCTTCGTCGCGGGTGCATACTGGGCGTTGTTCGCTCTATTTGGAGGTGCAAGTTTGGGGGCCCGCCTGGCCCAAGCTGTATCCTGCGGGCAAGAAGAAGTGAGTGAAGGTGACCGCTTTCGCTGAGGCCGCTTTTACATTGAATCCGAGACTTAAGCTGCTGAGGGCAGTTCCTAGTTAGCAAAATACTGTTGCGCCAGCCAAATGCGCAAGGTGGACTGCATCGGCGCAGCAAGCTTTACGAAGCGAATACCGACATTTCCGCGCTTATCCGACCAAGCTACTTCGACGTCCGCCTTTACCCCGCACTTTGTGCCGGGCAACTCGAACGACGCGCGGCGCAGGTCGCTCGCATCGAACCCGTCATCGACGCGGACCTGCAGCCCGCCCTGGCTGAGGTTGATGAGTTGCCCGTCGACTCTTTTCTGATTACGACCACTCAGGGTCACAGGCACCTCTACCCCCGCGCGGTGATAGCGCAGGCGGCCGTCGAGAATCATATTGCGAGCCGCGGAGAGGGTACGCACCGCCTGTTCCACGGAGATGGGCTTGTCGAAAGCAAACATCGCGCCAGTAGCCTGCATCTCAGGCCTGCCTTGTGCGCGACCCATAATGACAAGAGGTACGGTGCTCGCGCGCGAAGCCTCCTGCTGTAATTCGTGAAAGAACTGTCCTGTTCCGTTGAGGTCACAATCAACGATGAGCGCGTCGATCTTGGATTTTGTGAGCCGCGCCAAAGCTCGCTGCGGTTCGCTCTCGACCGCAACGTCCATGTGCAAGCCGCCGAGAATACATTCCAGAACACTGACTTCCTGCCAATCGCGTGAAACCACCATTGATGAGAGTGTCATGTCTTCACTGTAACGACCCCGGTAATCTCGACGTAGATCACTAACGTAATGCAAGCCTCGGGAGTCCGTTTTTATGTGTAGGGTTGGATAATCAGAGTAGAGAACCGCTGGCTACTTTCCCGCTCCCTGGCTCTTCCGAAGGATCCGGTGAAACTCTTCCCGGCTTAGGATGTGACGCTCTTCAAAGAACTCCGTCACCGCTTGCAAAGCAGCGGCCGGATTTGAAACGGGAGATATAGAGTTGGATTGAGGTGCCAAAGGATAACTGGTCGCAGCCACTACTGGAGCCATAATCACCGAAGGCCGCGAGAGCGATCGCAGCAGTTCGCGCAATCGCTCGCGATCTGGATCCGACATGGTCGTGAAGCAGATTCCCATGCCCAAGTTCGGGTAGACGATCCGCACCTCACCCTTGCTCTCCACCCGGTACCCATTCACTTCAATGGTTAACGCGAGCGGAGCTCCGACACGAAAAGTGGACATTGCCTCGACATAGCATCCGTGCAGACTGATGTCGGTGAATGTTGCCCAGGTAGCGACGCCGGTACGAACATCGCGCAAGTGCGCGCTTCCCTGGCAACGGTATCGCGGACTTCTTCGCCGCTCGACTGTGGTGGAACCTGCAGTTTCAGATGGGACCGCGCCGCCAGTCCGATTCTCACGCTCCGATCCGGAATCCGGTGCGCGGGCTGGTGCGGCTCCGGCAGCCTGGGGTGTGCTCTGTTTCAAGGACGCTAGATATGCCGCTCCGGCGTTGTTCTCATCGGACATAGCTGCGCATTCGCCTCTCCATCCGCGCGCCACTGAATTGTCTGCCGCGCAAGCGAGGCCCTGTTGGATCTATCGGTAAGTTCGAATTGAAGATTGAATGAGGGCGGTGTGCAGACTGGGATAGGAAAGTTTCCGTTTCCGGAGGGTGTTCAGGATTGGAACGCCGTGGCAGGGAATTCCGCGATAGACTGCCGAATCCTGTTCCAAACCTCATCTCTCCCCGCCCGAGTCTTCGCAGAAAATGGAATCACAGCCGCAGTGGGGTATGCCTCGCTCAGGCTTTTCAGCGCGTTGCGCAGTTGATTGTTCGAGAGCCGGTCGCTCTTGGTGGCGATCAGCACAAAATCGCGACCCGACGCATTAAGAAAATCCAAGAGTTGCCGGTCTCTGTCCTGGGGTCGCACATTCACGTCCACCAGCGCCAGGCACAAGGCGAGCGTCGGACGGTCGTTGAGGTAAGGCTCGATAAACTTGGGCCACTCTTGCGAGATCTCACGCGAGAGCTTCGCATATCCGTAGCCCGGCAGGTCAGCGAAGATCACCTCTGGCTGTGGCTTTCCCGGCCAGCGAACTTCGAAGAAGTTAATGCTGCGTGTGCGCCCCGGGGTGGAACTGGTGCGAGCCAACTTGGCATCGACCAGCGTGTTGATCACGCTGGACTTGCCGACATTCGATCGGCCAAGAAACGCAACCTCGGGCAGGCTGGGGGCAGGGAAGTGCGCCACGTCGGTGGCCGCCGCCATGAATCGAGCCATCACCCTCATCAACGGTTCCCAGCTCTCAGCTCTCGGTTCTCACCTGTCATACTCCAGTTTGCAATGCGACAGCGAAATCTGGCAAGCAGCCCTTGCCGTTGCTGAGGAAAAGCGACACAGCAAAACGCCCGCTTCCGCGGGCGTTAAGAAAATTGAGTACTGAGAAGTGTTGCCCTACTGATGCGCCGCCGGACTGTCTCCCGTGTTTGAAGTGAGTTGCGCGATGGGACGCGTCGTCTCTTCCTCGCTGATCGATTGCAACGGCGATTCCAGCGCAATCTGCAGTACCTGATCCATGGTGTCCACGAAATGCATCTTCATGGCGCTACGCAGGTTTTCGGGAACCTCGGCCAAATCCTTTTCGTTGTCTCGCGGCAGAATCACTTCAAACAGTCCAGCGCGGTGCGCCGCCAGCAGCTTTTCCTTCAGCCCGCCGATGGGCAGCACTTTGCCGCGCAGAGTGATTTCCCCGGTCATCGCCAGATCGCGGCGAACCGGAATCTTGCTGAGTGCGCTCGCAATCGCGGTCGCAATGGTAATTCCAGCCGACGGCCCGTCTTTCGGGATCGCCCCTTCCGGCACGTGCACGTGTAAGTCGAGCGTGCGATAGAAATCACGCGTCAGGCCAAGGCGGTGCGCTCTAGATCGAACATACGATAGAGCCGCCTGCGCCGACTCCTGCATCACGTCACCCAGCTTGCCGGTCAGCGTCAGTTTTCCCTTGCCATCGACCACCGTCGCTTCGGTGCTGAGGATGGAACCACCGACTTCCGTCCAGGCTAAACCGGTGACCAATCCCACTTCACTTTTTTCATGCGCCAGCGTGTCGCGGAACTTGATGACGCCCAGGAAGTCGGTCACATTCTCGCCAGTAACGGCAATGTTATAGTTCTCGCCTTCCTTGACCACTTTGCGCGCGACTTTGCGGCATACGTTGCCGATTTCGCGTTCCAGATTGCGCACCCCCGCTTCGCGCGTGTAGGCGCGAATCAGCGTGGTTATGGCGTCATCGGAGAACTTCACGTTTTTCTCCGACAGTCCCGCCTGGAGCATCTGCTTCTTTACCAGAAACTGCTTGGCGATCTCCACTTTTTCCTGCTCGGTGTAGCCGTGCAGCCGCAACACTTCCATGCGATCCTGCAGAGCAGGAGGAATGGTGTGCATCACGTTGGCCGTGGCCACAAAAAACACCTGCGACAGGTCGTATTCGACATCGAGGTAGTGGTCGACGAACATGAAGTTCTGTTCGGGATCGAGTACCTCGAGCAGAGCCGCCGACGGATCGCCGCGGAAGTCCATCGACATTTTGTCGACTTCGTCAAGCATAAAGACCGGGTTCTTCGTTCCGGCTTTCTTCATCATCTGGATAATCTGGCCCGGCAAAGCGCCGATGTAGGTCCGCCGGTGGCCGCGGATTTCCGCTTCATCACGCACGCCGCCCAGCGACATGCGAACGAACTTGCGTCCGGTGGCCTTCGCGATCGACATACCCAGCGAGGTCTTGCCCACGCCGGGAGGCCCAACAAAGCACAGAATCGAGCCCTTGGGATTTTTCACCAACTGCCGCACGGCGAGAAATTCAAGGATGCGCTCCTTGATCTTCTCCAGCCCGTAATGATCTTCGTTCAGAACTTTCTCGGCGCGCGAGATATTCCGTATTTCTTTCGAGCGCTTCTTCCACGGCACGGCCAGCAGCCAATCGAGATAGTTGCGTGAGACTGTGGACTCAGCCGACATCGGCGGCATCGCTTCCAGTTTCTTCAGTTCCTGCAGCGCCTTGTCTTTCACATCTTTCGGCATGCCCGCGGCTTCGACCTTCTTCTTCAGTTCGTCGAATTCGCTCTTTTCGCCGC
Organism: Candidatus Sulfotelmatobacter sp.; assembly: GCA_035272245.1. Taxonomy (GTDB): domain Bacteria; phylum Acidobacteriota; class Terriglobia; order Terriglobales; family Acidobacteriaceae; genus Sulfotelmatobacter. Next base: position 24,978 of record DATEQW010000148.1, read on the forward strand.
GGCCCAGTTCTTTTTGAATGGCCTTGATCTTCTCGTTGAGGTAATACTCTTTCTGCGCCTTTTCCATCTGCCGCTTCACGCGCGACTGGATGGTACGATCCACGTTCAGTTTTTCAATTTCAACGTCGAGGACGTCGGCGATCCGGTTCAGACGCTCCGACGGATCGAAAATCTCCAGTAGTTCCTGTTTTTCTTCGATAGACAGCTGCAGGTTGGCAGCGATGATGTCGGTGAGCTTGGCCGGATCTTCCATCCGGACCGCCGAAATCATTGTCTCGTAGTTCAGTGCCTGGCAAAGCTTTACGTATTGCTCGAACAGCGTGGTCACACGCTGCATGCCCGCTTCGATCTGGGCATTCATCTCGACGGGGTAGCGAGCGACCCGAACGTTCGCCTGCATATAGCCGTCGGCATCGGTGGCCTGCAGCAACCTGCCGCGCTCAATGCCTTCGACCAGCACTTTAATGTTGCCATCGGGCAGCTTCAGGCTCTGCACGATATTGACGATGGTCCCGACTTGATAGATCTCATTGGACTTGGGTTCGTCGATGGAGGCATCGTGCTGTGTGGCCAGGAAAATCTTCTTGTCGGCGGCCAGAGCCTCTTCCAGGGCGCGCACGCTGGACTCGCGCCCCACGACGAACGGCGTCATCATGTAGGGAAAGATGACCACGTCCCGTATGGGCATCATCGGCAACTTCTTGCTTTCGAATTTTTCCTTGGATGTGGTCACTCAATCTCCCTGGGTTGACGCTGAATGACATTGCTCAATGACAATCGCCACGCGCCCTCTACACAGCCTACCTTCAGTAATCAGTCTACTACTCTTACAGGGCCCTTTGGCTATCCGGCCTTTTCCATCATCGAAAGGGAAGCGTTCCGCTTCTCAACCATCTCCCTGGTGACTTCGAACTCCTTTAGTTTCTTCTGGCTGGGCAGGTTGAACATCAAATCCAGCATAAGTTCTTCCAGGATCATGCGCAGGCCGCGAGCCCCGACTTTGCGCGCCATCGCCTGCCGGGCAATCGCGCGTAACGCCTCGTCGCTGAACTTCAGGCGGACATTTTCAAACTCGAACAACCTCTGGTATTGCTTGACGATGGCATTCTTCGGTCGAGTGAGTATCTCGATCAGCGCGAATTCGTCCAGATCCTCGAGCATACCCATGACCGGGAGGCGTCCAACGAACTCTGGAATCAAGCCAAACTTGATCAAGTCTTCCGGTTGCATCTCACTCAGCAATTCGAAGTTGCGCTTGCTGCGCGCGACCACCGCTTCTTCCTTCTCCGCCTCATCGCCGGCGCGGAAGCCCAGCGACTTCTTTCCCACTCGCCGGCCGATAATCTTTTCCAGACCGACGAACGCCCCGCCACAAATAAACAAAATGTTGGTTGTGTCGACCGGTGTGAATTCCTGGTGAGGATGCTTGCGTCCGCCCTGCGGCGGAACGTTCGCGATGGTTCCTTCCAGAATCTTCAGCAGTGCCTGCTGCACGCCTTCTCCGGAAACATCGCGAGTAATTGACGGATTTTCGTCCTTGCGCCCGATCTTGTCGATTTCGTCGATGTAGATGATGCCCGTCTGGGCGCGGCTCACATCTCCCTCGGCGGCCTGCAGCAGTTTGAGGATGATGTTCTCCACATCCTCGCCCACATAGCCGGCCTCGGTAAGGGTGGTGGCATCGACAATGGCGAACGGTACATCCAGCATTCGGGCCAGCGTTTGCGCCAGAAGCGTCTTGCCAGTTCCAGTAGGACCGATGAGCAGGATGTTCGATTTACTGAGTTCGATTCCATCCCCCGCCGTTTTCTGGCGATTCATGAAAATGCGTTTGTAATGGTTGTAAACCGCAACCGCCAGCTTCTTCTTGGTCTGCTCCTGCCCGATGACGTACTCATCAAGGAAAGTTTTTACTTCCTGCGGTTTAGGCAGTTGATTGGGCGCGGCGGTCTGCGGAGTCGCAGTCCGATCATCTTCCAGGATCGAATTGCACACCGCTACACACTCATCGCAAATATAGGCGCGGGGATAATCGCTGGGCGACGAGATCAGTTTCGCTACCGCGTCCTGCGACTTGTGGCAGAACGAACAGCGCAAAATCTCGTCGGAGCCTGACTTAGTTTTCACTCGGCTCTACTCCTTCAACATTCGTTCGAGTATGACTTCGGGCCCCCGCCTACTTCGACCCTTCCACTGCCGCTTTCGCGCTAACTAACGGTGCCTGAGTTCAAGCGCGAAGGCCGATCATACCGCTTTTGCGGTCTTATAGATGATATCGTCTATGATTCCGTATTCCTTAGCCTGCTGCGCGTTCATGATGAAATCGCGCTCTACGTCCTTTTCCACTTTGTCGAGCTTCTGGCCGCTGTGCTTCGAGAGTAACTGGTTTGTAATCTCACGCATACGGAGAATTTCGCGGGCGTGAATGTCGATGTCCGTGGCTTGCCCCGATAATCCTCCCATCGACGGCTGGTGAATCAGGATACGGGAATTCGGCAAAGCCAGTCTCTTTTTGGGCTCGCCAGCAGCCAGCAGCAATGCCGCCATCGAAGCCGCCTGCCCCACGCAGAGAGTCATGACGTCATTCTTCACGTACTGCATGGTGTCATAAATTGCCATGCCCGCTGTGATCGAGCCGCCGGGTGAGTTCACGTACAACTGGATATCCTTCTCAGGATCCTCCTGCGCTAAAAACAACATTTGCGCAATCACCAGGTTGGCGATGTTGTCGTCGATCGGCGTCCCTATAAAAATAATGTTATCCCGCAGCAGACGGGAATAAATATCGTAGGCGCGTTCTCCGCGCCCAGTCTGCTCAATCACCATCGGTACCAGCATCATTTGCGGATCATTTGGTTTCATTGTCTACCGGACCTGTCACCGGAACTGCCACACTCCGCCCCGAAGAAACATTTTCGTCGTTCGGGGAGGGTCGAAAGTGTCCGCGCCGTTTGCGAGCTACGCGGACTGGTGATAAAGAAAATCGAGGGTCTTTTCGCTGCGGATTCTCATCCGGATTCTATCGAGGCCCCCATCCTCTGTCAAACGAACTCGCACTGCTTCTGACGTTTGCTTCGACTGTTTTGCCAGAGCGTCAATCTCCCGGTTCACTTCCTCTTCGCTGACCTCGATTTTTTCCAGCTCGGCAATTCGTTCGAGCAGCAACGAAGACTTCACATCATGGATGGCCTGATCCCGTTGGCCCGCCCGAAGCCGGGGCAGGTCCATCTTCTTCAGGTCTTCCATCTTCATGCCCTGCGCGGCCAGTGCTCGCAGACCGCGTTCCAGGCGCAGATCAATCTGGCGGTCCACCAAAGACTCCGGCACTTCAAAATCATTACGGTTCATCAGATCGGCGACCAGCTTATCTTTCGCCGAGTGTTCCGCCGTGTGGCGCGTTTCCGCTTCCATGTGCTCGCGAATCTGTTTGCGCACCTGGTCCAGACTGGAGAACTCGCCCAGTTCTTTCGCGAAATCATCATTTAGCTCAGGCAAGCTCTTTTGCTTGATTCCATTTACCTTCACTGTATAAACAAAGGTCTTGCCCGCCAGGCGTTTGTCAGAAATGTCCTCTGCATAGCCCACGTCGAAGGTGCGCTCTTCTCCCGCAGACGCACCGGTGAGATTCTGCGAAAACTCCGGCACCGTATTCTTGCCGCCGATTTCGATCAGCACGTCATCCATGTGAACCGGATTGGAGCTGGCCGCTTCTGCGTCGGTCGCGTTCTTGGGTTTCCCATCCATGGAAGCTTGCGCGAAGTCGCCTTCGGCCAGAGCGCGGCCTTCCACCGTGGTGTAAGTCGCATGCTGCTCGCGCACGCTGTTGAGGGCCTGCTCCACTTCCTCGTCGGTGACCGTAATCTCAGGTTTGTCGGCCCGCAACTCCTTATAACCTTCAACCTGAATCTCAGGCAGCACCTCGAAGCTGGCCTTGAAGCGCAGCGGTTCGCCATCATGCATGTGCAGATCGGTGACGCGGGGCTGCGAAACCGGGATCAGTCCCTGCTTTTCAGCTTCCCGGCGGAAGTATTTCGGAACCAGCGCCTCGATCACATCATTCTTCAGGCCATCGCCGAAACGCTGGCGGATGATGGAGGCGGGCACATGTCCGGCGCGAAAGCCGGGCAGCCGCGCACTCTTCTGATAGCGCTGAATCTGCGATTCGGTCTCGCGCGCAACTTCCGCAGCTGGGATCTCGACCGAGATCTCCCGTTTGATATCTTTCTGGTTCGGTTCGGTTTTAGCCGCGTCCTTAGTTTCTGTGGGGCTCACGTTTTGCCTTTCACAACCGCTGCATCCTGATGTTCGGTCGAGCCAGGCTCCGTCGAATCAGAACCCGAACCGAATTCACGCGGCGTTCACTTGAGTGTAAAGACAGAAGGAGAGGACCGTCAAACGCACGCGTGCAATTCGCCTTGCATTCTACCTGCGTTTTCCCGTCCCGGCAGTGATCAGGATTCGAGATCACGCAAGAATCTGATGTAAGGCTGTGGAGAGATGGTCGGAAAGTCGATCGCCCTTGGAAACAACATCTGTCACGCCGGCTTCGAGAGCAGCTTTCAGCAGTTCACTGGAGGTATGCATCGTGAACATCAGCATCGCCGTCCAGGGAGCTAAGTCCCTAATGCGGCGCGCGGCCTCAAGCCCGTTCATCACAGGCATTTGAAAATCCAGGATGACGAGGTCGGGCTGAAGAGCTTCCACTCTGTCCACCGCTTCTCTTCCGTTTTCGGCCTCGCCGCACACTTCCCAATCCAAGCTCCCTTCGATCCACAAGCGCAAGGAGCGGCGGATCAAAGGGCTGTCATCGACAATGAGAATCGTGTGTTTCATCTGCCAGGTCAAATCGCCCTTGGCAGGCTGCTGGCCGGGCCACGTCGTACAGCGCGACGGACGGCTACGAGGAAGGGTGATCCCACCCTAGTCCGCAGGAGCACAAAGCGCCATACCCTTGATACTGTACGCAACCGCACATATATGTGGCCGATTTGTGCATGGCTTAACTTACGTTGTGCGAAGTCCTCTTCTTTTCCGGTTGTCTACATCTGCGATAAGCTGCAACCACGAACACGCATGACGACGACACGCTCCACAGCGAAGCCTCGCTGGCTCATGGTCCTTCACGACGAAGTCATCGCCTGCACCCGCTGTCCGCGGCTGGTCGCGTATCGCGAACAAGTAGCCCGCGAGAAGCGCCGGGCTTACCGCGATTGCGAATACTGGGGCAAACCTGTGCCTGGCTTCGGCGATCCCGATGCACGAGTGCTCATCCTTGGCCTGGCTCCCGGTGCTCACGGCTCCAACCGCACTGGACGCCCGTTTACGGGCGATGCCTCCGGCAAGTTCATGTTTCCCGTTTTGTATGAAACTGGATTTGCCAGCCAGCCCAACGCCACCGATCGCAATGACGGGCTCGAGTTGAAGGATCTGTACATCACCGCCGCAGTTCGATGCGCTCCGCCCGCCAATAAGCCGACGCCACAGGAACTTGCCGACTGCTCACAGTTTCTTGACCGCGAGATTGCGGGATTACAGAAAGTAAAGGTGGTGGTCGCACTGGGTAAGATCGGCTTCGACGCTTATCTCAACTATCTGAAACGCCGCAAGCTACTTCCGAGCCGGCAGCCCTATCTCTTCAAACATGGCGCCAGTTACCGGTTACCAGACGGGAAGGTGTTACTAGCCTCCTACCATCCCTCGAATCAAAATACGCAGACCGGCAAGCTTACGCGAGTAATGTTTGTCGAGATCTTTAAAGAGGCGGCAAGACTTGCCGATGATTAAGGTGAGGCGCCGTCGGGGCCGGACCGCTGCACCCACCCCACTTGGGGTCACAGTTCACAAAACGGGGTCGCGAACCGGGGCGGTGCCTTTTTTAATTACTCGAATTAAGCTTCCAAGGGATCGAGCGCTTGCATCCCTCAAGCTAAGTTAAAAGCCCATCAATACCGGTTCAGGTTCCAGGCGAACGCCCCAAATTTCTTCCACGCGATGTTGAATCTGATCTTTCAAGGCTAAAACCTCGGCGGCGGTGGCTCCGCCGCGATTCACGATGGCCAGGGCGTGCTTGCTCGAAATGCCCGCGTGGCCCATACCATAGCCCTTTGCGAAGCCGGAGTGCTCCACCAGCCATGCCGCAGAAACTTTCTTGTGGGTTTCAAGCGCCGCATAGCTGGGCACGCTCAATCCTCGCGCGGCTGCCCTCACTTTCAACGCCTCATGCTCGCCTTCCGAGAGCACTGGATTCTTGAAGAACGAGCCCGCACTCATGCAATCCGGATCACCTTCCACGAGCAGCATCCCTTTTAGCGCCCGAATGTGGCGTACCGCCTCGCGCGTTTCGTTGAGGTTAGGGCTGGTCTCGCGTCCTGCAAAGTGCCGCTTCAGGTCGGCATAACTGATGTGCGGCTTACCCTCCGGTGTAAGTGCGTAACGCACGCGTAGAACGATGAACCTTCCACGTTCACTTGTGTTAAAGATGCTGGCCCGGTAACTGAACCCACAAGCGTCCCGGTGGAGTTCGCGCACCTGGCCATCTCTCAAATCGAGCACTTGTACCGATGCAATTGTTTCGGAGACTTCCTGTCCGTAGGCCCCGACGTTCTGTACAGGAGTTCCGCCCACGCTGCCCGGAATGCCGCTCAAACACTCAATGCCGGCGCAGTGTGCCATCACGGATCGAGAAACGAATCGATCCCAGGATTCGCCAGCCCCGACGTCGAAAACAACTTTGCCTGCTTCATCTGGAGCCGAAGATCGCTCGATTCCTTGAATCGCAATTTTCAGCACCAGCCCCGGCCAGCCGGCATCGGCCACCACTACGTTGCTACCGCCGCCAAGAATGAACAAAGGCAAATCCCGCGAGCGCGCCAAGGCAACCGCTTCCTGCACCTGCTCAACATTGCCGGCCTCGACGAGATACCGCGCCGGACCACCAATCCTGATGGTGGTCAGCCAAGCGAGCGAAATGTTTTCCTGCAGTTGCACAATCAATTTTCATCTTACACACGGGTTGAGGCCAGCGCTCATGCCCGGAGATCACGTTTGGTCGTGTCCGTTGAGTCAGTGTCAGCAAACGGATTCTTCACTTCGTTGACAGGTCCACCCTTGAGAGGCGTTGGCAACGTTCGCAGGCACATGGGGACCACAGTATCCCGCAGATTCGCGGGACTGGATCAAGAAAAAACGCATCACCGGCCATCCTCGTGTACTTTTCGCGGCAGCTTAACTCGATTTCGATAATCCGAAGATTGTGATGAATGCCGTTGACTTCGATACGGGTCTTTTGCTGTACTAAAGATGTCGCAAAAAGGTGAAGGAGTTCACCGTCAACCGCTGTCCCAACTATTAAGCCGGAACAGCTGATGACTCCTGACAAGCGGATTTTTTGTCGCGGAGTCATGGTACCGGCAACAATCCGCAGAACTGATAGAGGGGTGTGCCTTGGAGAACGTGTGCATTCTCGCTGCTATGGGGATCGGCCTGGCCTTGGTCGCGACGCTGTATGACTGGTCGGAGAGAACCTTGGGGCAGATTCAACTCCTCTCCACCTGAGCACGATAGCCGTTGGCATAAGCATCAAATCTACTTGGTCGACGATCATGCCTCGCCGGCTGAACAGGCTGGAGGGCTTGGAAGCTGTCCGATGTGAGCCGACTGTGGCTTCCTGACTGGCAGGTAAGTCTGGTGAAAGCGCATTGTGAACAGGAAAGGAACGAGGCGACTTGCTGAAATACGTGATGGTCGGTGTGGGAGGTTGTCTAGGGTCGATCTTGCGTTTCTGGCTGGGCACTTATATCGGCAGCAGAATGGGAACCCGGTTTCCCTACGGGACATTCGTGATTAACATTACGGGTTCATTCCTGATCGGCCTGGTCCTTGCCTTGTTGACAGCCAAAAGTCATTGGAGTCCGAACTGGCGATATCTGATCCCAATTGGCTTCATCGGAGGCTACACGACATTCTCCAGCTTCGAATATGAGGCATTGCGTACGATCCAGGATGGCCAGATCGGCCTGGGCTTTCTTTATGTGGCACTGAGCGTGATCGTGGGGTTTGTTGCAGTGTGGGGTGGCATTATGGCGGGGAGGGCGATCCCATGAAAGCGGAAGCTTTAACGCTGGGAGCTAACGTAAGCCAGACACTCACCAAGGGTGCATGTCCGATTTGCGCGATCCTGAACGACTTTCAGTGGACATTGGCGGAAACAGTTCGACCTCAATCAGACCTGCGCGTATGCAATTTTCACGGCTGGGTGCTGGCTCGATCCAGAGCGAAGCTTTCGTTTTTGGGTCGTGCCGCTGAGTTTTTGGTAGCTCAAAGAGGACTCTAACGACAGGAGGAAAATGTGCTGACATCCGGGCCGGGTAAGAAGGTCGGCATTTACGTAGCTGAAGACCAGCAGTACCACGGGAGTGCTGCCTATGCAGCTGTTCTGGATTTTCTCTTTTTTCATGGTGTATCGGGCGCAACCGTGACGCGGGGCATTGCTGGATTTGGTGCAGATCATCACATGCAAACGACTAGTCTTGTGGACCTGGCGGTCCATCTGCCTGTCAAGATCGAGTTTATCGAAACTGCGCAGAAGGTCGAAGAGCTACTACCCAAATTGCAAGTCATGGTGGGTGCCGGGCTGATTGAAATGCACGACACCACAATCGTCAAGCCTGCCGAGCAGAAGCAAAAACATCCTGCGCCTGAACTGCCTGCCCTGAAGAGTGAGGGCAAAGCCAAGATGATGCGGATCTACATTGGCGAAAACGACAAGTGGAATGGCAAGCCGTTGTATGAAGCTATCGTCAATGGCCTGCGATCCAACGATATTGCTGGCGTCACGGTTTACCGCGGGATTCTGGGTTATGGTGCCAACCGGAGAATTCACAAGGACGCCACGCTGAGCCTTTCTCATGATCGGCCTATCCTGCTGTCCGTGATTGATGCGGAGGCAAAACTGAAAGCCTTTATGCCCATTCTTGACCAGATGGTGAAGCAGGGTTTGGTCGTGCTATCCGACGTGGACGTCATCAAGTACGCGCATAACTATGAGAAAGCCGAGCGGCGCGAGGAGACACGAATATGAAACTCGAAGGCAAAGCCAAAATGTTGCGGATCCATTTTGGCGAGGATGACAAGTGGCACGGTAAACCACTATACGAGGCCATCGTGGTCAAGTGCCGAGAACTCGATATCGCCGGCGCCACGGTGTTTCGCGGGATCGAAGGCTATGGAGCAAGTACGCTCATTCATAAGAAGCATCTACTGCGCTCTTCCGATCGCCCAATCATGGTCTCGGTGATAGACACGGACCAGAACATTAATAAATTGCTTCCGGCTCTGGACGAAATGGTGGACGAAGGGTTGATCGCAATGTCTGAAGTGGAGGTAATCCGCTACGTGCACCAGGAAGGGCTGCGCTCTCCAGCTTCGTAGCCAAGCACAAAATGGCACAAGAATATTAACGCAAGAGGAGGCTTAAAGGGATTAGCCTGTTCAGCCAGTGGCTGCACCGCACCAGCAGGTGGTGCCTGCGAACTACGAGCACGCCGGCTTCAGACTCCGGCGTGCTGGTTGCGATTTGTTCCTTATCGAGCTGCGTGGAATGTGGCACAAGTATTCTCCACGTTAGTTGTGAGCGGCCATGTGATCGGTCATCCCATGAGCGGCCATCCCATGATCGGTCATGCCATTAGGTGGCGCGGGTGCGAAATGCGCGCGTCCATCCTCGATCAGCCATTGACCCCCGTTGCGGACGGCCACGTAGAAAAACTTGACTGGGATCACGCGAATGACCGTCCCGTCCGGACCGATGACATTGTGCAAGGTAAGGAGCGCGTCAGCGACCGCGACATCGGGATTGATGAAGCGGATCCGATAGTTGGAGAACGCCGCTTGCGTGTTTCCGTTGACGGCTTGCGCCTCTTGACCGAAGTCGTTCACCATTGCGACCCGCCCTTGCAGAAAGTCACCCTGCGGCGTCACGAAGGTTCCATCTTCGGCGAATAACGATGCTCGGAGTTCGGCATTCTTCTGAAGAAAAGCCTTAGCAAAGTTATCTCCGAGCGTGCGAACAGCCGCTTCGTCTTGAGCCTCGGCGGCGCTCGCAGAACCGGTCACACCGAGGACGAGCGTACACGCGAGAAGGGTTAATCCGAGACTTTGCATGAGGCCTCGGAGGGCTGACTTGGGCGCCTGGGGCGCGGAATCAGCTTGGTACGTTTGTGAGATTTTCATTTCTTTCCGGTTAATAGTCATTTTTTCTCCTTATTCTTAATTCTTATTTCTTCCTCTTACTTGTCGTTTCCGGTAACCAGAAACCACACTTTTTACTAGCTGTGAGCAGCCAGTCGCTTACATCGGCAGATCGGTCCATGCCTGCTTCGCCGCCATGTACCCTGCGTTCCAGTCCGTGAGTTTACGTCGCGCTGCCCGTTGCTCCATGCCCCTAGCTCTGTTTGCAGTCAGCCGCGAAGAATGGGAGCTCCGAAAGGGGCGCCAGTGGCTCCGCCATCCACCATCAGCTCAACTGCATTGACGTACGAAGAATCGTCCGAGGCAAGGAAGAGCACGGCGTTGGCAACGTCTTTCGCCTCGCCCCAACGCCCCAGCGGTATGACAGACGAGAAGAACTTCGCCTGCTTGGCGGACTCGTCTGCAGATATAGAGGCTCGGGGCCCCCGCTTCCAGATGGGAGTCTTCGTCGCGCCGGGTGCGACGACGTTCACGCGAATGTTGCGCGGTGCAAAATCGGCGGCGATGGAACGCGCCATCGAGACGAGGCCGCCCTTCGTGGCTGCATATGCGGCGACGCCAGGTTGGCCGAGATAGTTATGTACCGACCCATTAAAGATGATGCTGCCGTTGTCGTTCAGCAGTGGGGCCGCTGAATTCACCGTAAAGAAAGCGCCATTCAGGTTGGTGTGGATCACGTTCTCAAACGTGGCCTCGTCAGTCGAGCCGGTAGGAGTCCGGCCGGAGATGCCGGCATTGGCGAAGACAATGTCGAGTTTCCCAAAATCTTTGGCCAGGGCTGCAAAGAGCCGCTTGCGGTCTTCCGCAACAGTGATGTCTGCGCGGTAGCCACGCGCGTT
>DATEQW010000149.1:0-23425 GCA_035272245.1 Candidatus Sulfotelmatobacter sp.
CTTGCATCGCTCGGCTCTTTCCACGATTCCGCGCGAGCCGCGCGGACAGTTGCTGACACGATTGTACGCTCGCGAAGTATCTATATTCACCCAAGCCTATGAGACAGCGATAACGTTACACGTGGCGTTGCAGCCACAATCAGACTCTACGATCGCAGATGCGCGGCATAGATTTTTTGCGTTGGACTCTAGCGCGAACATCGTTCATAGTGGAATCACTTCGTAAACTAGCTCTGCAGCCGGTCCCGCGAAGCTGATGTTTGCATGCTGGCCCTGCCGTCGGTATTGCAATTCTCCTGACCCTGTTGTTCTCCACTCAATCTGAGCCCACGCCGTTCGGCCTCGCGCCGGTAGTGTGCTCTTCAGACCAAGAACAGGAGATTCCAATGAACTCGATTCGCAAGTACGCCTACGCCGTTGTTTTGACCTTGAGCGCGCTGAACTTCGCACCGCACCTGGCTTCTGCCCAGGATGAGGTCGGAAGCTTCACCTTGCCCCACGAGGTACTCTGGCAAAATGCCGAGGTTCCGGCCGGAGACTACAGGTTCACGCTCCAAGCTATGGGCCCGACAGAAATGTTGACGCTCACCAAGATGTCAGGGGCGCCCGCGTCCTTCATGCTGATGGTGAACGATACCGAGACGATAAATGGTTCCGAGACGGCACGCCTCGTAATCCATTCTAAATCCGGCAGCAGTTACGTCAGCTCCATGACGCTTCCGCAGTTCGAGGTTACGCTGCACTTCACTGCGCCCAAGAACTATGAGAAGGAGATCGCTCAGGCGCACACGCCTGCTACGAACATCTCTGCTCAATAGCCGCCCGCAACACGAGAGCCGATCCGCATGGATCGGCTCGGTTTTCGCTTTTCTTTGGGTTCTCCAACACTGGCGCGGTTTCTAGCGGTTGGCAACGTCCTAGGATGGACCCAGCGTCCGCGAATTCCCTCTCACCTCTTCGCTCAACACAATCGCTTCGGCAATCTCTCGCATGGCCTTGCGCTTTTGCCGGCTCTGCCGCTGCAATGCGAGATAGGCTTGTTCCTCGCTCAATCCCAAGTCGCGCTGCAGAATTCCCTTGGCACGTTCCACCACTTTCCGAGTTTGTAATTGTTCCGCAAGGTTGGAGTTCGCATCTTCCAATCGCGCCATTTCAATCTCGGCGCCGACCAGAAATCCGACCGTCGAGATCAGCCGAATTTCACGCCGCCGGTACACGTGAGGCTGCCGGTGCTGCAAGTTGATGACTCCCACAACCCGCCCCCTGCACATCAACGGCACCGACAAGAATGCCTCATAACTATCTTCCGGCAGTTCGTGGAAGAATTGAAAGCGCGAATCGAGCGCTGCCTTTTCCGACACGGCCACCGGTTCCTGATGTTCGGCCACCCATCCCGTAATGCCTTGCCCCACGCGGAGTTTCAGACGATCGACAACTTCGGGATGGGGATTCTTGGAGGCACGCAGAACCAACTCTTCGCCTTCCAGCACATACACCAGGCAGGAGTCGCATTTAACCAACGCAGAAGCAAATTCGACCACACGAGTGAGCACATCATGAAAGCCATCCGCCGTCGCCAGCCGATTGCCGATCTCGTGCAGCAAATCTACATGTAAATCCTCAGCTGATATTAATGAGTCCATAGTTAACAGTATGGACTTTTTACAGCTCTGTCTAACGTTAAATTTCAATGACAGTCATGCAGAATTTTCCACACGATTGTTAACGTTATTTAACATCCTTCGCATAAGCCGGGCATCGCTTCGGTTGGAGCGAATGCTTCGCGCGGGTCTGGGCAAGACTCGAGTCAACGCTCGCAACTCGGGACTCAGCACTACTTCTCCAGGTCCATGCTCTTCACCGGCAAATCCCAGTGCCCGTCGAGGATTTCGAATCGCCGCTGCTCCTCGCGCTGGAACGTCTCTTGATCGGGATACATCTGCTTCTGCAGCGCCACCTCATCGAACGCCTCGTTGGCCACAGTTGCATTCTTGAAGACGATGGTCACGCGATAGTCCCAGCGCCCGTCTTCCGTGGTGTGATAGCGCGGCTGATCCATCCACACTTTCGCAATCCGCCCCATCTCCATTTCCTTCTTGAGCACCGGATAGTGATTTTTCTTGAATAGTTTCAGAAACTCGTCCGCATGTCCCCACTTCGCTTTGTAGTAGTACTCCACCACAAAGGGCTTGTCGGAGCTTGCGGGCGCAGACTGGGCGGGAGAGACGATCGGCGATACGGCGACGAGGAAAAGAAATAACGCGAGAGCACGAGATGTTGGAATCACAGAAGCCTCCTGGTGAATATCAGCCTTGTACACTAACAGGAGCTCAAAGAGAAGGTCGGAAAGCACATGGAAGACGACGAAAAGCAAATTCTCAGGCTGTTTGAAGACGGAGACCGCGCCTTGATCGCGGCCGACCTTGCCGCGCTCTCTCGCATCTTCGCCTACGACTACGTGCAATATGACGAATCCGGAGAGGCTCACAACAAGCAGGAAGTGTTGAACGCTCTAAAGTCGGGCGCGATTCGCTACGTTTCAATGGAATCCACCGGTCGCCGAATCCGCCTGCTGAGCGCAGAGGTGGCCATCGTCCACGGCTCGGAGGAAGACGATGTGGAGCAAGGTGGACGGCGCTTCCCCGTTTCCTATGTCTACATGGACGTTGTCGTGAAGCGTGACAGCAGGTGGCAGATTGTGGGATCGCAGCTGGCTAAACCGGCGTAGCGCGAACTCCAATGTACTAGCTTTCGGTTCGCATCCTATTCTGCCAGTGACTCCACACAAACCAAGCCGCCCCGGCCACCAGCACTACCATGATTACCGCGTCGAACTTGTGAAAATATTTTCCCAGCTCGCGCCAGTTCTGCCCTAGCTTCATTCCGAGATAGGCCAGCGCCAGGCACCACGGCCATGATCCCAGAAATGTGTAGAGATGAAACCTTCCTCGTGGCATGCGCGCAACTCCTGCGGGAAGCGCGATGAATGTACGAATCACCGGCAACAGCCGCCCGACAAATACCGCTAGATATCCCCAGCGGGCAAAAAAGCGGTCGGCCCAGTCGAGTTCCCGCTGGCCCATTAGAATCCAGCGCCCGTAGCGCTCCACCAGCGGACGTCCGCCGTAGCACCCAATCTCATACGCAACAAGCGACCCCAGGTTGCAGCCGATCGCCCCGGCCGTCGCCACCCACAGGAGCTTGAACGTCCCGGTAAATACCAGATACCCGGCAAAAGGCATGATCAGTTCCGAGGGCAGCGGAATGCACGCCGATTCAATCGCCATGAGCAGCGCGATCCCGCCGTAGCCCGTGGCGCTCACAACGGAATTGATGAATACAAAAATGATCGCAAGAAGTTTTTCGGTCATGAGAAAGCAGTTTTCAGTTCTCGGTTCTCAGTCAAACCTTTCCCTCTCAAACTGAGAACCGGGAACTGAGAACTAATTCAGTTTATCGGAAATTGGGGATTGAGACTGTCGCGCTAGAACGAGCCGTCCTGGGTAAATGTGTAGCCGGGCAACGCCGCGCCCTGCGGAGTCTTCGTCACTTTAATTCGCACGGTTGGCGCGTCTGGCGCGGTAATTCCCGCCGGCCGCAGCATGGCATATTGCGCGAATACTTCGTTGTACACCTTGGTGACCAGGTAGTCCTGGCCATCGGCGTCGCTACGCCACACCTGCCCGAGTTGGATGGAACTCACTGCCACGGTAACTTTCCTGAATGAGTAAGGTTCCTTCCAGACTAACGAGTGCGATCCAGTCAGTCAATCATTCCCGTGGTTACCGAGGTCTCTGCTAAGATGTTGCCCTCATGCCCCGCGGTAACATGCCCCGTCAACCCGCCCGCACTGGCCGTCAGGACCGTGTGACCCGGGCACTCTCGCCGGCGAAGGCGGCACCTAAACAAATGCGCGGAAGCAAAAGGAATCTCGTGAAGAAGGCCGCACCCGGTCGTCCAGGCAGCGGCAAGGCTCTACCCGCTTCCAAAGGTAAGCCAGCCGCCTACAATCCTCTCGCGCCCGACCGCATCGCTGAGATCCTGAAGCGCCTCGATCAGCTTTATCCCGATGTCACCTGCGCGCTCACCCACGCGAGCGCCTGGGAACTACTGGTCGCGACCATCCTCTCCGCGCAGTCGACCGACGTGAACGTCAATCGCGTCACGCCCGAACTCTTCCGCAAATATCCCACCGTCGAAGCTTTTGCCGCGCTCACGCCGGAGCAGCTCGAGCCCGACGTCCGCTCCACCGGATTCTTCCGCAACAAGTCAAAGTCCGTGGTCGGTGCGGCGAAAAAGATCGTCGCCGATTTCGGCGGCCAGGTTCCCGGCGACATGGAAAGTCTGCTCACCCTCCCCGGCGTCGCCCGCAAAACAGCCAATGTCGTGCTAGGCACGTGGTTTAAGAAAGCCGACGGTGTAGTCGTCGATACGCATGTGCACCGCATCTCGCGACGGCTCGAACTCACCACCAACGACGATCCGCAGAAGATCGAACAGGATCTGATGCGCATCATCCCACGCGAAAAGTGGATTCTCTTCTCCCACCAGATCATCTGGCACGGACGCCGCCTCTGCATCGCCCGCAACCCCAAGTGCGTCGACTGCCCGCTCGAAAACATTTGCCACGCTGCCGACAAAACCTGGAGCACGGTGGAGATGCACAAGAACGCGAAAGCCTGAGTTCCTCTGCTACACTTTTTCTTCGATCCGATTTTCTTCGATCAACGTCTCGAGGCTTCGACTCATGCGCAACTTCGCACTCTTTGTTATCGTCATACTCATGAGCACCGTCGTCACCGAAAGCATTGCTGCCGCCCAGACTCTTCCCGCGCCGCAGGCCGTCACCGATCCTAAACAGATCGCCTCCAAGCCCAACGCTCAGGTGGAACCCAAGACCCTGACTATCGAAAAGCTCTACATGACGCGCCAGGTCGGCCGTCCCACGTGGTCACCCGACGGCAAAAGCATCGCCCTCATCTCCAACATGAGCGGACGAAATAACCTGTGGCTCGTCGCTGCCGAAGGTGGATGGCCAGTCCAGCTTACGGTCAGCGACCAGCGCCAGACCGCGCCCGCGTGGTCGCCCGACGGAAAATGGATCGCCTATCAATCCGACTACGATGGCGATGAACTCTGGGATATTTTTCTGGTCTCGCCAAAAACCGGCAAAGTCGTGAACCTGACCGGCACGCGCGAGATCGCCGAGACGGATCCGACGTGGTCGCCTGATGGCCGCTATCTTGCGTACTTGGTTAAACCAAAGACATCAGCCGCCTATGAGATCGATATCTACGACACGCTCATGCGCGAGGTGAAGCATCTCACCAGCAATACGCCGCAGGACAAGGGAAACTACAACCCCATTTGGTCGAAAGATGGGAAGTTCATCGTCTACACGCAGGAGCAGGCCAAAGGCACGGATTCCAACATCTTCGTCGCCGATGTCGCCACGGGGGTGAGCACGCTGCTAACGCCGCATGAAGGCGAGCAGCGCTACTCGGCGAACGATATTTCTCCGGACGGCAAGCGCGTTCTGTTCAGTTCAAACGCAGCGAACGGTTACGAAAACATTAGTCTGCTGGAGATCGCCAGCAAAAGGATTTCTTGGCTCACCCACGACAAGTGGGAAATCCGCGGCGGCGAGTTCTCGCCCGACGGCAAGCACATCACCTTCAGCGCCAACGTGGATGGCAACGAAGATATTTACCTGCACGATCTCGCGACTGGGAAATCCACAGCGCTGCCGATCGCAAAGGGCGTGAATGAGCCAGCCGGCGGGCACTCTGCGTTCACCAAAGATGGCTCGCGCCTGCTCTATTACCACAACGGCCCCACTGCTCCCGGCGATCTCTGGGTGTACACGCTCGGCACGGGCAAGTCGCATCAAGTTACGCATTCGCTCGTCGCCGGAGTGCACTCCGAAGATATGGTCGAGCCTTATCTCGTGCACTATCCCAGCCGCGACGGCAAGTGGACCATCTCCGCGTTTCTATACGTCCCCTACAACATGGCGCGTAACGGACAAAACGCGGCCATCGTCTACATCCACGGCGGGCCGACTTCGCAGACCATGAATTCATTCAACCGCTTTGTGCAATATGCGGCTAACCAGGGATACATGGTGCTCGCGCCCAACTATCGCGGCTCCACAGGGTACGGCAAGGAATTCCAGCAGGCGAATTTATTCGACATGGGCGGCGGCGATCTGCAGGATGTTCTGGCCGGCGTTGACTGGATCAAGCAAACCGGCCACCTCGATCCTAGGAAAATTGCCGTGATGGGCGGAAGCTATGGCGGTTATCTCAGCATGATGTCCGTCACGAAAGCGCCTGAAGTGTGGGCCGCGGGCGTGCCCATCGTGCCTTTTGTGAACTGGTTCACCGAGATCGAGAATGAAGATCCGGTGCTGCAACAGTCCGACTTAGCGACCATGGGCGATGTGGTGAAGAATAAAGCGCTCTATGAAGACCGCTCGCCCATCAACTTCATCGATCAGATCAAAGCGCCGCTGCTACTGCTGGCGGGAGGACACGATCCGCGCTGCCCGAAATCCGAAACGCAGCAGGTCGTCGATGCCATCAAGAAGCGCGGCGGCACGGTGGATTACAAGATCTACGAAAACGAAGGCCACGGCTTTGCCCGCGTGGAGAATCAGATCGACGCCTATAAGCGCGTCGCCGATTTCCTGCAGGCGCACGTTCCCCCTGCCGATTGCAGTTGCTCGCTGACCGAATAGCTAGAGCCGGTCAGAAGATACGGCGGAAACGATCGCTTCCACCAATGCGGGGATAGTGAACTCCTTGGCTGCAATGTCGACGCGAAGACCGAGTTCGCGCAAGGTCGAAGACGTGACGGGTCCGATAGAAGCAAGCTCTATTCCGTTGAGACTCGTGCGGGTCTTTCCCAGCAAAGCCACAAAGTTGCGCACGGTTGAGGAACTGGTGAACGTGACCACATGCGGCCGGCGCCGTGGATTTTTTAGCGCGCCGCGCAAGCGAGTGCGCGAAGACTGAGGCACAACGGTTTCATAAGCTTCCACCACATCCATCTGCGCCCCTGCCTTTCGCAGTTCGGTAGGAATCACATCGCGGGCAACTTTGGCGCGCACCAGCAGCACTCGCTTCCCTTTCACCCGGCGACGCAGGCTGCGCACCACGGACTCGGCCACATATTCTTTGGGAACAACGTCTACTTTAACGCCGCGCTGTTCGATGGCCTTCTCCGTCGCCGGACCGATCGCCGCAACTCTCAGATGCCTGAGATTCGTCTTCGTCAGGTCGAGCTTGGTCAGGCGCAGCTTGGCCAGCCGCTCCCACATCGCGTCGACGCCGTTCACGCTGGTGAGGATGAGCCAGTCATATTCGGCGAGATTTTTGAGAGCCGCATCCAGCGGCTTGAAAGATTTCGGCTTGCGGATTTCGATGAATGGAATTTCGAGCACCGTGGCGCCCAACTTGCGCAATTCGCCCGACAGAGCGCCAGCCTGATGCCGTGCCCGCCCCACCAGCACGCGAACGCCAGCCAGTGCCTGGGGTTTCGCATCGCTGCCAGCGGCTCGCTTCCTCATTTGTGTTCCTTGTCGTTCGGAGTTTTTCCCAGGTGCTGCTCTTTCATCATGCGCGCAACGCCGGAAACCGCGGAGTCTTCCTCTTTCTCCAGGGACGCGATCACATTCGCCTGATCCTCGCGGGTTCGGTTCTGGCTGAGCTTGAACTTTCCTTCAAGCTTCGTCGCTACAATTTCGAAGCCAACAATTTGCCGCAACATGTTCCCGCGGAACTTTTCGCTCAACTCTTCCCATTGCAGGCGGTACGCCGGTTCGAACGTCTCCATCAGTTCCTGCAGCATGCCATGAACATCCCCCTCCGAAGAAAACAGTCGCGCGTCGCCATACACGTGCACCGCCGCATAATTCCAGGTAGGAACGCTTTCCCGCGCCGTGTAGTTGCTCGGCGAAATGTAGGAGTGCGCTCCGTGAAAAATCGTGAGACATTGCGGCTGCTGTTCCAGATATCGCCAGTGCGGGTTCGCCTTCGCCACGTGGCCGTGGAGCACAACGGTTTGGTCAACCTCGCGCACGAAGAGAGGCAGATGCGTGGCGAAAGGGCCAGAGTCGGTAGTCGAAATCAAAATAGCAAAGGGATTCGCGCGCATGAATGCAACCGCATCCCCATCGTGGCGCAAGCGAAAATGTTCGGGAATATACACGGCTTTGGTTCTCTTATTTTCCTGACGGCTCCGATTGCTTTTTTCGCACGTGCAGAACCTTCTCGACTTCGGCGATCACCACCCCCGCCGCATCTTTCACGTCCACCGAAAAAACCGGCTCATATTTCGGCAGCGTCTTCAGTTTCTCGCGGATGTCCTCAATCTGGCTATCGGACAAGCGAAATTCCGCGCGCACCGTTCCCTTCCCCGGCTTTCGATAGCGAATGCTCGCCACTTTGTCCCACACAATGTAATCGTGCCCAAGGTTCGCCATCAGCATCAGCATATAGAAGGCGTCGGTCATGGCAAAGAGCGATCCGCCAAAATGTGTGCCGACGTAATTCGCATTCCAGAAGCGCAGCTTCATTTCGACATCAACCGCCTTCATGTCAGGTGCAATGTGCTTGACGCGAATGCCCGCGCCGAGAAACGGCGGCCAGAAATTGATCCAGCGGCGGAGAGCGTGAGAACTCTTGTTGCCGCCGAGAAGTTGCAGGAGAACGCTGCCGCTCTTCATGCTAGATCATGATACGGGATCAGGGTTGCGGCGGGACGGCCAGGCCGCGACCGTAGACGGCTTCAAGGATTTCGTCGCCCCCGCGGCCGAGCAACGTCTCGCCCACATCATTACCCAGCTTTTCGGGATCGTTCAGATTCCCGTCGCGCGATTCACGGAGGAGCTTGGAGCCATCGGGATCGGCGACGATGGCTTCAAGATGCAATCTTCTATCGCGCATTTCTGCGAAGGCGCCAATGGGAACCTGACAGCCTCCTCCGAGACGATTGAGCAGTGCACGCTCGCAGGTGGTAGCAGCGCGAGCGGCAGGGTCGTTCAAGAATTCGAGATGCCTGCGCGTCGCAGAATCCCCTTTCCGGATTTCGATGCCCAGCGCACCCTGCCCCGCAGCCGGGCACATGATTTCCGCAGGGATAATCTGCTTGATCAACTCCGTCTTGCCCAGGCGCTTCAGTCCCGCCGAGGCCAGAATGATTGCGTCATATTCCCCCTGTTCGAGTTTGCGCAGCCGTGTATCGACATTGCCGCGCAGGGGATGAATGTCCAGATCCGGGCGAATGGCCTTGAGTTGGGCCTGCCGTCGCAAGCTGGACGTGCCTACCCGCGCGCCTTGTGGAAGATCTTCCACTTTCGCATAAAGCCTCGAGCAGAAGGCGTCGCGCGGATCTTGTCGTTCGGTGATCGCGGCGATTTCGAATCCCGGCGGAAGTTCGGTGGGCAGGTCCTTCAGCGAATGCACGGCGAGATCGACGCGTCCTGCGGCAAGAGCTTCTTCAATCTCTTTGGTGAACATGCCCTTGGTGCCGACCATGGCGAGAGCGACGTCGGTGATCTTGTCGCCAGTGGTGTGAATGATTTCGATTTCCACTTCGTAGCCGCGCGCGCGAAGAAGCGCGGAGATGTGGTTGGCCTGCCAGAGGGCAAGTTGCGAGCCGCGGGAGCCGATGCGAAGTTTCTGCGGATTTGCGCTGTTGCGGATTTCGTTCATTGGCTGGCTGGCTTCATACGATCGCTTCCGTTCTCCCACTGCGTTACCGCTTTATATATGTAACATATTCAAGTAAATTTGAATGCCCTTCTCAACAGCCTCGACGTGGAGAAAATGAAAAGCACAATGCGTCCGTTCTTCGGCTTCTTTTTCATTTCTGGTTTTTGCAGCATCCTGTATGAGCTGGTCTGGCTGCGTCTGGCGATGGCGCAATTCGCCGTGACTACGGCTTTGGTTTCCATCGTACTCTCGGCGTTCATGATCGGCCTGGGTCTCGGCTCCTGGAGAGCTGGCCGGTACATCCGCTCACAATTGGCTGCTCCGCCCGCTTTAGCGTTACGGCTCTATGCCCTGACGGAGTTGCTGATTGGCGTTTCCGCCGTTCTCGTGCGGCACGAGTTGTCCTGGGGCAGGTATCTGCTGGAGAAACTGAACGCGGGCAATTCTTTTTCCGTCCCCGGTTACTACGTGGCCGCCGGAGTTGTGATCGGCCTCATTCTCGTGCCTTGGTGCGCATGTATGGGGGCAACGTTTCCGTTCGCCATGGCCGCGATCAAGCAGCGCAACTCAGAAGAATCTACTTCCTCGTTTAGCTATCTCTATCTGGCCAACGTTCTAGGCGCGGTGACGGGCGCGGTTCTGCCGCTGCTTTTCATCGAGGAATGGGGATTCCGTGGAACTTTGCGTTTGGGTGCCGTACTAAACGTTTGCCTGGCGGCATCCGCCTTCTTGCTCTCTCTGCGAAAGCCGCAAAAGGTAATGGTACCGGCAGTCCCGGAAGTAATCGGTAATGTTGCCCTGCCCGCAATAGCACCTGGCTGGGCGAATTTCTTGCTCTTCACTACAGGCTTAACCAGCATGGGTGTGGAGTTGGTCTGGATTCGCCTATTCACGCCAATCCTGGGCACGCTCGTCTACGCCTTCGCAACTATTTTGTGTCTGTACCTGGGAGCCACTTATCTCGGATCATGGTCCTATCGCAGAAGCCACCCGGCGGAGAATGCTCCGAGTGGCTTGATGTTGGCGCTCCTCGGGCTTTCGGCAGTGCTGCCATACCTGATTTGCGATCCTCGACTGCCCATCTTCGGTCTGCTGCGCGTGTTGAGCATTGTGCCCTTTTCCTTCATTGTCGGGTTTATAACTCCCATGGTTTTGGACCGCTTTTCGCGGGGCAATCCCGACCGCGCCGGCCAGGGATATGCTATTAACATCGCCGGATGTGTTTTGGGACCGCTGCTGTCGGGGTTCCTGCTGCTGCCCATGCTAGGCGAACGGTTTACGCTGCTGGCCTATGCGGCTCCTTGGATCGTGGTGAGTTTTGGTGGTTCGCAGTATTTCCGCAGGGCAGGCCAGAGCTTTCAGTATGGCTTCTCATGGAAGCCGGTGGCCGTAGGGGTGGTCTCGCTGGCTCTTCTGGCAGGCGCCAGAGATTACGCCAGCCAGTTCTATCCGAGAGAAGTCCGCCGTGACAGCACTGCCACCGTAACCGCCATTGGATCGAATCGCGAGAACAAAAGGCTTCTGGTGAACGGAGTGGGAATGACTAGACTGACTCCGGTCACCAAGATGATCGCCCATCTTCCGCTGGCATTTCTGCCCAGGCCTCCGAAAGACGCGCTGGTGATTTGTTTTGGCATGGGGACCACCCAGCGCTCGATGCTTTCCTGGGGAATATCTTCCACCGCGGTCGAACTGGTGCCCAGCGTGGTCTCTGTTTTTCCGTTCTTCTACAGCGACGGCTCCCTACTGCTGCGCTCGCCCCGATCGCAAATCGTGATCGACGATGGGCGCTTTTACCTGGAACGCACGGCTAGAGATTTTGACGTGATCGTTCTGGATCCTCCGCCGCCGGTTCAAGCCGCGGCGTCGAGCTTGCTCTATTCGAAAGAGTTTTATGCCGTCGCCCGGCAACACTTGCGTGCAGACGGGATTCTTCAACAATGGTATCCAGGTGACTCCGACCCCGCCATCGTCGCCGCTGTAGCTAAAGCTTTGCGGGACTCTTTTCCTTACGTCCGCGCCTTCGGTTCGGGCGAAGGCGGATATCACTTTTTAGCTAGCGCATCCCCTTTGCCATCGCTGAGCGCAGCTACTTTGGCCGGCCGTTTACCGGCGAGCGCTGCCGCCGATCTTGTGGAGTGGGGACCGGCCTCGAACGCGCAAGCGCAATTTAGCCGTGTCCTGGATCGCGAGGTGTCATTGGACAGCCTTATTCGCCCGGCGGCATCCGTTCCCGCGCTGCAGGATGATCGGCCAATCAATGAATATTTTCTGTTGCGGTATTTGAGTCGACCCGATTTCAGGAAGCAGATCGAGTCATACTTTTCGCACGCGAGAGGTTGATCAGTAGACTGGTTTGGCCGGTTTTTCCTGCGCCCTAGTTCGATTTACGATCGACTCCATTCTTTGGGTGGCCGACGACAGAGTCTTTTTCATGCAGATTAAACAGCCTCCGCACCACATCGATCACTGTGGTCGCTTCCGCTTCGCGCGCCGCTGTCTTCAGCGTCGTGATCGGGGTATGCATGACTTTGTTGATGATGCCCCGGGTGAGGGCCTCGACCGCCATTTCCTGTTCCGGAGTCAGCGCGCCCATGCGCCCGCGCACGCGATCGATCTCCGCCTGGCGGATGGTTTCCAGATGATCCTGCAACGATACAATCGTTGGCACCACGTCCAGCGTGTGCAGCCGGGCTTCGAAGCGCTCAACCTCGCTGGTGATAATCGCTTCGGCGAGTTCGGCTTCCTTGCGGCGGTCGGCGACGTGGCTGGAGACGGCCTGCTGCAGGTCGTCGATGTCGTAGGCAAAAATGCCGTCGAGTTTGGCCATCTCCGGCGAAACGTCGCGCGGCACCGCAATGTCGATGAAGAACATCGGCTTGTTCTTGCGGCGGGCGAGAAACTGCTCGCCATGTTCGCGGCGAAAAATGGCGTGCGGTGCGCCGGTTGAAGTGATAACGATGTCAGCCTTGTCGCAGGTATTGTAGAGATCGTCAAACTTGATGGCTTGACCGTTGAATTTCTGCGCCAGCCCGATGGCGCGATCGTAGGTTCGATTCGCCACGAAGATCGAGGCGCAGCCGTGGGCCATCAGATGCCGGGCAGCCAGTTCGCTCATCTTGCCGGCGCCCACGATGAAAACATTCTTGCCCTGCAAAGTTCCAAAGATTTTCTTGGCCAATTCCACCGCAACTGAGGCGATCGAAACTGACGACGATCCTACAGCCGTCTC
The DNA here is from genome assembly GCA_035272245.1 of Candidatus Sulfotelmatobacter sp. Classification (GTDB taxonomy): domain Bacteria; phylum Acidobacteriota; class Terriglobia; order Terriglobales; family Acidobacteriaceae; genus Sulfotelmatobacter. The sequence continues at coordinate 12,949 of DATEQW010000149.1, forward strand.
GCTCCGCACCCGCTTGGCAACGGCAAAGGCGCGGGTGAAAAGCTGATCGAGTTGTCCGCGCACCGAGCCCACGGCGCGGGCGGTAGCGTAAGCCTCTTTCACCTGCCCGAGGATCTGCGCTTCTCCCACTACCATCGAATCCAAACTGGAAGCCACGCGGAAAATGTGCCGCACCGCATCTTTTTCTCGAAATTCGTACAAGTGCGCGTCGAGTTCTTCGGCCGTCAGATGGAAATGATCATGCAGGAAGCCGCGCAGGTCGGCAGAGCCGTTGCTGGTGTGAGTTACCAGCTCCACCCGGTTGCAGGTGGAAATGATCATCCCTTCTTCGATTCCCGGGTGTGCCGTGAGATCGCGGCAGCAATCGGGCAGCTTCGACTCAGGGATTGCCAGGCGCTCGCGCACTTCGAGCGGCGCGCTCTTGTGATTCACGCCGATGAGCTGATATCTCATGAGGCGGCAAACCTGTGTATTGCAGAGAAATAGTTCGCGGCCCAGGCCACGATCGCGGCCACGAATGCAAACGTGGCCAGTACCGCTGCGCGGCGTCCGCGCCACCCTGAGTTCCAGCGGGTGAAAACCATGATCATGTACACGGCCCACATCAAAATCGACAGCAGGATCTTGGGATCCTCGAAGTCGATATGCCCGTAGGTTGACATGGCCACGATCGAGCCGGTAATCAGCCCGAGCGTCATGAACGGAAAGCCGAGGAGCAAGGAACGATAGCCAATCTGGTCAATCACTTCCAGCGCGGGCAGAAACGAAATCAGGCTGCTCGGTTTCTTGGCCTTCAGCCGCCGCTCCTGCAGCAGGTACAGCAGGCTGGCTCCAAAGCTCAGCACCAGCGCGGCATATCCCGTAAAGATCAAAATAATGTGCGCGATGAGCCAACCCTTATGCTGCACGAACGACGTCGATAACACAGGTTGCTCGTCAATCGCGGCAATAAAGGTCAGGAAAAACACGATCGGAAAGACGACCACGCCAGGCGAAGTGGTTTTATAAATGGCGTAGATGATCATGAAGAACGTCATCGAAAAGAACGCCAGCAGCGATTCACCGTTGTGCACCGAGGCCCACACCACCCGCCCGGATAGGAACAGCTCGACGAGTGAGACGAAGTGGAAGACCATCCCCATGCTGGCGGCGTGCAGCGCGATGCGGCTGAAAAGATCGCTGGTGCGGGTCAGCGCAAAGAATGCGTAGATCAACCCGATGAAGTAACAAGCCAGCGCGAAGCGCAACCAAAGCAATGCCATAGGTTAGGTAAGTATTAGAGTCCGCTGAGGTTAAGGCAATTCAGAGTCCGTTTGTAAGCGTCTTCTCCAGTCCCCAGAAACCCCATCTCTTTCCACGCATTATATTCTGCGCGGAGAAGGTACAGCGGGAAAACGCCAGGCATCACTGAGGAGTGTGATCTGGATCACAAATGATCTATTCCACGCCCAGACTGGCCAGCGCTTCCTCCAGCAATCCCGGGTCAAGCACTAGCCTGCGTCCCTGCGCTTTCATGTCTTCCAGTTCATCGAAGCCCCGGAACAGGCGCAGTTTAGCTGCGGCGTACTGTTCCGCCTCGGTCAGCGGCCGTCCGTGAGCCGTGGCCCATGCCTGCAGAGATTTTTCCGGCAGGAAGACGCTTACGGCGTAGGTCAACTTGCGATCCGAAGTGACGTCGAAGACAAATTCCGTGGCTGGAGCCTCGGGATCATCGGCCAGAGCGGCCCGTTTTCCCACGAAGTAATACTGGTACACATACCCCTGACTGCCGGCGTAGGTCTTGAGGCGGCGGAGGGTCTTATCGAGAGACATGCCGCCATTATGAACGGTCGCTGGAGGTTTGTCGCGACCGCACCGTGAAGGCGCGTCTTTTTCTGATGATACGAATTCGCCTGGCTCCGCACTATGAGAGAGGACGGGCTGGGTGAATTCGCACGATGAATTCCCCCGCGGCATGCACCGCGTGCCAAGGGCCTGTCCCCACAGGAGAGAAAAAACCGATGTTTCGTATCTCAACGTCCACACTTCTGAATTCGATTCCAATCACCTTGCTTGTTGTTGCCCTGACTGCAGCCCAAGCTCTAACCCCCGCTGGACCAAAGCGCCCAGCGACAGTTCCGGCAGGTTATGTCATCACGCCCTACGGCTACTTCGATCCAAGCTGCGTCACCCACCTGGCTAAGGGAGATGTTGTGCGGCAAGATGCAAACGTCGTCCAGCATACGAATGGAGCCTCCGACAACATCCATGTGTGCGCCTATCCACATTACAAAGCCGACGGAGAAAAAGTAATGGGGGATGAGAAGGCCGTTGACCAGCCCACCATCAGCCACGCCTGGGTTGAATATGCGGGCACCACCACCACTTCCTCGTATGGCTTTATGTATGCCTACTGGAACGTCCCACCAGCGCCGAGCACGAACGACGGGCAGACCGTGTACCTCTTCAATGGTCTGGAGGACTATAGCGACGTTGTGACGATCATTCAGCCTGTCTTGGGGTGGAACTCCGATTACGGCTCGGCGTGGGGTATCGCCAGCTGGAATTGCTGCGTAACTGGCACTGTCTTTGAGGCCACGCCGGCGCCAGTCAATTCCGGAGATCTTATCTTGGGCTACATGTTCGACACCTGTGCCGCGGGAACAAAGTCCTGCAGTTCGTGGGACATCGTTACCTATGATGTGACGACGGGAGGCGAGTCTGAGCTCCTCAATACCTCAAGCTTTGGACAGACCTTCAATTGGGCCTTTGGCGGCGTCCTGGAGGTCTACAACATAGCTCAGTGCGGCGATTATCCTTCCAATGGCTTGATCAATTTCTATGATCAGGGGCTCTACAACGATAAGTTTGTCCAGATCGCCAAGCCGACCTGGAAAGTAAGCAATCTATCCTCTGGATTGACTCCACAATGCAACTATGGCGGATCGCTGCCGGAGGAGGTAATTCTCAACTACTGATCCGTCTTTGCATCCAGATGTGGGGTATCCCGGACCCCACCTTCCATGTAGCTCCCCGCACTCCACCCACCCCCAGCTCTGATATGCACAATGTGCGTTCGCACTCGCACCACTCTCCCGCATGTTGACCAAATGGCACTGCAGCCCCGGGGAATTAACTTTCTGACGAAATCCGCCGATATCTTTCCTTGAAGGAACTCTTCAGCAATCATGACCGAACACTGGCAATGGATCGTCTTTGGCGCCTTCCTCATCCTCGTGGTTTATCAGGAGGTTCGTGTTTACCGGATTCGCCGCGAGTCGAAGCAGCGCGAGGAGTTGTTCCAGATCGTCACCGAAAACGCCGCTGACATGATTGCCTTGGTCGATGTGAAGGGCAACAGGCTATACAACAGCCCGGCGTACCGGCGGATCCTCGGCTACTCCATGGCAGAGCTTGGAGAGACCTCCGCCTTCGACCAGATCCACGCCGATGATCGCTTCAAAGTCCTGGAGGCAGCCCGCGAAGCGCGTAGCACCGGAGTCGGCAGAAAATTGGAATACCGCATCCGTCATAAGGACGGCACCTGGCGGGTGCTCGAATCGGTGGCCGGCACCATCCGGAACGAAAATGGGGATGTCGCCAAGCTGGTGATCGTGAATCGCGACGTCACCGAACGCAAGCGTGCGGAAGAACAGCTGGAGCACAATTCCTTTCATGACGCTCTGACGGGCCTGCCCAATCGCCGCTTGTTCCTAGACCGTTTGCAGCAACTATTCGAGCGGGCCCAGCGTAGTCCCGAACGCCAATATGCCGTCTTGTTCGTAGATCTGGACGGATTCAAGGTTTTCAACGACACCATGGGTCCAACGGTAGGCGATCAAGTGATTGTCGAGATTGGCCGTCGCCTTCAGGCAAGCCTTCGAGACGAGGACACGGTCTCACGCCCGGATCACTCGGCCACGAGAAACGCGATCCTCTCCCACATGGGCGGAGATGAATTCACCATCCTGCTGGAAGGCGTGGCCGATCCTAGCGATGCGATGCGAGTGGCGCAACGCATCCTTGCGGCGGTGGCTGCGCCCTTTGTGGTGCAGGACCGCGAAGTTCGTACCTCGGCCAGCGTGGGAATCGCGGTGAGCGCAATCACTCATGTCCGACCCGAAGATGTGCTGCAGGATGCCGACGTCGCCATGCGCCGGGCAAAAGCTCTCGGAGGCTCTCGTTGTGAAGTCTTTGACGAGGCCATGCACTCCCGCGCCGTCAACCGCCTTAAGCTGGAAGCCGAGCTGCGGGAAGCCATTGAGAGAGCCCAGTTTCGCGTGTATTACCAGCCCATCATGCAGCTTGAAAGCAAACAAATTACTGGATTCGAAGCCCTGCTGCGCTGGCAGCATCCAGAACAAGGCTTAATTTCTCCATATCATTTCATCGACGCTGCCGAGGACACAGGACTGCTGTCTGCCGCAGGCCACTGGCTCATTCTCGAAGTTTGCAAGCAGCTGCAAAGCTGGAAGTACGAGGATCCCGCGATGGCCACTCCCACCGTAAGCGTGAATCTCTCCGCCAAGCAGTTCGCCGACGCTCGCTTCGTCAACGAGCTCCAGACGGCCATTCGCGAAACTGGAGCCGATCCCTGGCGGCTGCAACTGGAGATGACCGAGGAAGTCGCAGCCACCGATCCGAAACTCACAGTGACTGTGCTCTCTTATCTGAAGCACCTGGGAATTGGCGTGATCCTTGATGACTTTGGAACAGGAAACTCTTCGCTCAACGGATTGCGGCAACTGCCTGTCGAGGCTTTGAAAATCGATCGTTCCCTTATTTCCGGAATGCTCGCCGACCGCGTAACCTGCGACACGGTGGAGTTGATCATTCTGCTGGCCCGCAAGCTAAAGTTGAGAGTGATTGCGGAAGGCATTGAAAACGCAAAACAATGGGAATACCTCCGCGACTTTGGTTGCGACCTGGGGCAAGGATATTTCTTCTCACCACCCCTTGACCCCGAAGCGGCGAGCAAACTCTTACGCACACGCAGTAGCGCCTCGCAAGCGAAGGTAGCCGAAGCGTAATCGGTTAGGTTCCTGCGCGCATCGAGCTCAGCTTTGATTCCCCGCTCGTTCTCTCCAGTGTCTATACTCATCTGTCTGGTCGAGATCCGTGCAGAATCCCAATGCCAAGCACATACGTCGCGTTAGCTGGGCCATCACCGGCCTGGAGGCGGGCGTCGTGCTCTTTGCCGTTGGTCTGACCCTCCTCTATCTCAATCCGTTCTGGCACTTTGATGAAAGCGGCTTCCTGGATTGGCGGGTGCACTGGTGGAACGCTGCGAGTACGATCCTCACCGCCGCTGGTTTGTGGATCGTGGCCCTAGCCCTGATCGGATCAGTGGCCGTCATCGTGTCCCGTTTCGCCGGTCGGCACCCTTGGCCCTATGGGCTGGCGGCTTTGCTGGTGGTTTGCACTCTGGTGTGGATCGCTCCGGATGGCTTCACTCGAAATCTGGGCGCGCATTTTGAGTGGAATGCAGCCGATGGTTTTACTGCGTTTCACCTGCAATCCTGGGACGAATCGTCAGGCACCTGGCATCCGGCCGGAAGTTCTGCGCTGCAATCCATTGTTGAAGTGGAGATTCAGCCTTTGTTGCACAACTACTTCAAACTCAACGATTGGCGGAAGATGAATGGGGATGTCAACGTCAAAGTGACCCGACTAATTCCCATCGCTTGGCCTGTGGCGCTCGGAAGCGGCGGCGAAACTCTCGAGGATCCTGATCAAACCCCTCTCATGCGGGCTGCCGCGCAGGGCGACCTGAAGACTGTCCGGCAACTACTGACCGACACCACCGCTGCCAGCGTCAATGCACTAGACCAAGGCGGGCAGTCCGCTTTGATGCTCGCCTGCCAAAATCCTAAGACAAATCCGGACCTGGTGAAAGCGCTCATCGCGGCGGGTGCGAACGTAAACTTGCGCAGCCGGAACGGCTATACCGCTCTTACGTGGGCGCTCGCACGAAATAATAATGACGTCAGTCGGCTACTGCGCCACTCCGGCGGCAGACCTTAGCAGGGTTGGCATCTGTGGCTTTCCCGAAGTACCGCGCTGAAAAGGAGCCGCTCCGTACCTAGCGGCTCCCGTTTCCCGGCGACACAACTCTCCCATACTCCGACGCGCGGCTGAGACGATCGAACATTCTCCAGGCCGCCAAGGAAACTTTGCTGATGGCGGCTTCGCCGTCGCGCTCATTCGCCAAGTACGCCGTCATCACACAGATCACATAGGGCCGACCCTCGACAAAGACGATCCCGGAATCGTTCCGCACCCCTTCGAGCGCGCCCGGCTTGTTGGCGATCTTCACATCGGCCGGCAGATCGCGCGGAATCCACGAGTCCTTACCGGTGCTCAGAACCTTAAAGAAGTCGGTCGTCGATTCCTTGTTCAGAACTTTGCCTCGATAGATTGCATCCAGCAAGCGCATCATTTCGCGCGGAGTGGAAATATTTTCGCGGCCTTGCTTGGCGGCTTCGAGGTCCATCATCTTCCGCCGCAGGCGAGTATGCTCAAGCCCGAGCGAATCGAGCATGGCATTCACGTTGTCCATGCCCACGCGGTCTATGAGCACGTTAGTCGCGGAATTGTCGCTGACGGCAACCATCATGGTCGCGAGATCGCGGAAGGTGACGCGAGTGACGCCGGGCGTGAGTCCGCCCATAATGTCGCTATCGGGAACGAGGTCAGAGGGCTGCACCGTGTATAGATCGGTCAGCTTCAACTTGCCTTGCTGCGCCTGTAGATACAGATTGGCCAGGACTGTGATCTTGATGGAGCTGGCCTGGGCGAAAACTTCATTCTCGTGAAGGAAATATTGATCGCCGGTGGTGAGGTCTTCAATGGCGACACCCATCACACCGTCGAGGTGAGCATCCACATCGCGAATGCTGGCATCGAGTTTTTGCCAGAGAACTTTCTGCTTTTCGCTTTTTTGCGCTCCCGCTGCCGGATTACTGGCGGTCTGGGCGAAGGACACTGCGAGAAATAAAATAACGCAGGCTAGAGGCTTCAACGGGCATCTCCTGAGAGCAGGATTGTAGCAGTCGGGAAGTCCCGCAGCCCTCAGCCAGCCCCGGATAATCGGCAGAAGCCAGCGGCTATTTCACCCATCAATCTTGGCCTCGCGCATCTGCCTCACCGCCGTTTCCGAACTCACCGGCGAGTAATACACCTCCTTGAAAGTGTAAGAGCGCGCCTTGGTCGCAAGGACTGGCATGATCTCAATGTGCCAGTGATAATCCTCGTCGATCGTTTTCCAATATCCCAGAGTTTTCGAGGGATGCAGGCTGTTGGGCGAAGTGTGCAGCACCAGGTGGAAATCTTCCGTGAAGGTGCGCACCCGCTGCAGCGTTCGGCGCAGTAGTGCTGCAAGATTTACTCGCAGTCCGGGCTTCGTCAATCCGGTGCGCTCGAAGGATGCCTCGTGATTGCGCGGCAGAATCCAGGTTTCGTAGGGCACGCGGGGGGCGTAAGGCCCGATGGCGACATAATCACCGCGTGCCTCAATCACGCGCGCCGCCTGGCGCTCCTCCTGCGCCAGAATGTCGCAGAAGACGCAGCGCTCCTTGCTGACGAAATATTCGCGGCCGGCTCGTAGTTCGTAAAGCACGCGCCGAGGTACGAACGTCGTCGCCGTGATCTGCGAAGTGGGATGAGCGAACTCCTGTCCCGCATTTTTGCCGTAATCCTTGAAGAAGCTGACGTACTTGATACGGGGATCGCGCTTGAGGTCCAAAATGCGTTCCGCGGCCAGGCGCAAAAACTGTCCGATCTCATCGTCAGTGGCATTCCACAGATGGCGGTCATGCCGGGGATTCTCCACCAGAACTTCGTGAGCGCCCACCGAACTCATGCGATCATAAATGCCATCCCCACGCCGGCTTGGTTCCCCTTCGATGTGATACAGCGGAGTAGGGTGCACCACCGATCGCGCCGACCACGCCCCCGCGCTCGGAACTGAAGAAATCAACTGCGTGGCGTTGGCGGCATCGGGACAAAAACGGCAGGCCGTCTCAGGACGCGGGCTATGCTCGACTGGATCGTCCCCCGTGATAACCCAGGAGCGAGTGATCGGATCTTTGCGCAGTTCCATGCATCAGCTAAACATTGTGGAAGAAGCTGCGTCAACTAGGATTTCGCTTTTGCCGTGTGCGCGGGATCACAAGGGACGAGTGGGGCTTTGTTATAATCCGCGCCAAGCCCGCTGCTGACCGAAAGAATGACCGAGCCCTCCACTCCGCTGATGCGGCAATACGCCGCCGTCAAGAACGAACATCCCACCGCACTGCTATTCTTCCGCCTCGGCGATTTCTACGAGCTTTTCTTTGACGATGCAATCGTAGCCGCCAAAGAGCTGCAGATCACGCTGACCTCGCGTAATAAAGAAAAAGGAATCGCCGTGCCCATGTGCGGTGTTCCCCACCACGCGGCCGAGGCTTACATCGGCAAACTGATTCGCAAAGGCTTCAAGGTTGCCATCTGCGAGCAGATGGAAGATCCGCGGCTGGCCAGGAAACAAATTGGCGCGAAACTCGTGCGCCGCGAAGTCACGCGGGTCGTCACTCCTGGGACCGCTGCGGATTCGCTGCTCGGTTCGGAAGAAAATAATTTCCTAGCCGCGCTCGCGCAAGTCGGTGACCGCGTGGGCTTCGCCGCCCTGGATCTTTCCACTGGAGAATTCCGCGCCACGGAGTTTTCCGGAGAAGCCGCGCTGCGGCGCGTGCGGGAAGAACTGGAGCAACTTCGCCCCAAGGAACTCCTGTATGGATCAGCTGCACCGCTATTCGACGCCCAAAGCAACCGAGATCAAATCAGCCGAGACCAAATCAAGCAAGAAAAGATCAGCCAGGAGAAATCCAGCCGCCCCACGCCATCGCCGCAGCCTCGTCCGTCCGGGGCCACCTGCGCCGAGACTCCGCTCGACGACTGGATCTTCGCACCCGACCACGCCATCCCGCTGCTGGAGAATCATTTCGGTGTTTTGTCGCTCGAAGGATTTGGACTGTCTGGCCGCATCGCCGCTGCCGCCGCTGCCGGAGCCATTCTCTACTACGTTCGCTCCACGCAGCGCGGATCCCTCACCCACGTCGACCGCATTGGTTGGTATGAGCGCCAGAACTGTCTGGTGCTCGATGCCGTCACCGTCCGCAACCTGGAGCTGATTGAGCCACTGTTTGCCGGAACTGACGCGGGCGTCACGCTATTTCGCTCCATCGATGCCGCCGTTACTCCCATGGGCAAGCGTCTGCTACGCGCATGGCTGCTGCGGCCATCGCTCGATCTCGCGGAGATCAATGCCCGCCTCGACGCGGTAGAAGCCGGCGTAAAGGAAACCATCGCGCGCGAAGAATTGCGTCGGGCCCTCGATGGCGTCCTCGACATGGAGCGCCTTCTCAGCCGCGTTACGCTCGAGACCGCGAATCCGCGGGACGTATTGGCTCTGGCAGCGTCACTGGCAAAGATTCCGGCCATCAAGCAGGCAATCTCGAAGTTGGCGGCCGAGCGGCTCAAAACTTTGCACGCCTCGCTCGACGAACTTGCCGACCTGCGTGACCGCGTCGAAAAGACAATTGTCCCCGAACCCCCATTGAGCTTTGCCGACGGCGGTGTGATTGCCGCTGGCGTCGATCACGACCTCGACGAACTGCGCGAACTCTCCCGCAACAGCAAGCAAGTGCTGGCGCAGATCGAGCACCGCGAACGCGGGCGCACCGGAATCAGCTCGCTTAAGGTGAAGTTCAACTCCATCTTCGGTTACTACATCGAGGTTTCAAAGCCCAACCTGCACCTTGTTCCGCAGGATTATGAACGTAAGCAAACTCTGGTCGGGGCGGAGCGCTTCACCACTCCTGAGTTGAAAGAGTACGAAGCCAAGATTCTCGACGCCCAGGAAAAAATTGTCGAGATCGAGCGGCGCCTGTTCACTGACTTGCGCACCGCAATCGCCGCTGAGGCAAAACGTATTCGCCAGACTGCACTGGCGCTGGCCGAAGTGGATGTGCTGGCCTCGCTAGCTCATATTGCTGCGCTGCGTGACTACTGCCGGCCACAATTTCTGGCTCCGACAGAAGGAGATGCCTGCGATCTCGAAATCATCGAAGGCCGCCATCCAGTCATCGAGCAGCAGGAGATGGCGGGAGGTAGCGAGCGCTTCGTTCCCAACGATCTTTATCTAAACGCATCCACGCACACCATTCTTCTGCTGACCGGGCCAAACATGGGCGGCAAGTCCACCTACTTGCGGCAAACTGCGCTGATCGTAATCCTCGCGCAAATGGGTTCGTTCGTTCCTGCCCGCTCGGCGCGCCTCAGCGTGGTCGACCGCGTCTTCACCCGCATCGGCGCCAGCGACAATCTGGCCCGCGGCCGCTCCACTTTTATGGTCGAGATGACGGAAACGGCGGCAATTCTGCACACGGCAACCGCGCGCTCGCTCATCCTGCTGGACGAAGTTGGCCGCGGCACTTCCACCTACGATGGCCTTGCCATC
>DATEQW010000150.1:0-42391 GCA_035272245.1 Candidatus Sulfotelmatobacter sp.
GACTGGTATTTTCCCTTGCGGTCGGCGTAGCTGGTTTCGCAGACTTCGTCGGACTGGAAGAAAAGAATCTGGCATAGTCCTTCGTTGGCGTAAATGCGCGCCGGCAGCGGCGTGGTATTAGAGATCTCCAGGGTGACGAAGCCTTCCCACTCGGGCTCAAACGGCGTGACATTAACGATGATGCCGCAGCGGGCGTAGGTGCTCTTGCCCACGCAGATGGTCAAAATGTCGCGCGGAATTTTGAAATATTCGACCGAGCGGGCGAGTGCGAAGGAGTTGGGGGGAACGATGCAGATATCGGTGCGCACGGTGACGAAGGACTTCTCGTCGAAATTCTTGGGGTCAACGATGGTGCTGTTGACGTTGGTGAAAATCTTGAATTCGTCGGCTACGCGCAGGTCGTATCCGTAAGACGAAAGGCCGTAAGAAACTACGCCTTCACGCACCTGCTTCTCGGAAAAAGGATTGATCATGTCATGTTCGCGGGCCACTTTGCGAATCCAGCGGTCACTCTTCAGCATGGAACTCCTTGGGGAAATTGAGTAATTGGATAATTTTGTAATCGGGCCATTGAAAACCTGCATACCTCACCCGCTTATTCTGAAATCACACAATTACCCGGTTGCACAATTACTCAGCTGGTGTTTGGAGACCAGCCAGTTTACGGTACAGATGCTCCCGTTGACAATCTCTCTTATCTCCCATAGCATCAATCACTTGAAGCATAATCCTCACGCCGCATCCGGGAGCCGTTCGTGATTAAGCTCGACATCATCAACGAAGTGGTGGCCAAAACCGGCATCACCAAGACCAAGGCCGAGTTGGCGGTGGAAACCGTCTTCGAGAGCATGAAGAAGTCGCTGGCCCGCGGCCATCGCATTGAACTGCGGGGATTTGGCGTGTTCAACGTGCGCCCCCGCAAGACCGGCATTGGACGCAACCCGCGCACCGGCGCCGAAGTATCGATTCCGCCGGGCAAAGCTGTGCGCTTCAAGCCGGGCAAAGAACTGCAATCGATTGATTGAGGGCAGCGGCTTCGGGCTACTCGCTTCTAGTGCCAGGGAAATCTGCGGAAGTTCCTAACAAAGTTAAGGGAAGCGGATGGATGCTCTCCACGTTCAGTCGACCCAGACTTGGTCGACCCAGACTTGGTCGACCCCGGCGTAGTAGCATCTAAAGAAGGGCCTCGATGAAATCGCGAGGCCAGGAATCGCATGTCGGAACCCACTCCCCCAACAGCCTCTTCCACCCTTGAATACGTTCGGCCCTTGCCGGAGCGGGCGCCCTCTCCCCCGAAACCTCGTTACTGGCTGCATCTCCTGCTGCTGCTAGCCACCTGCTTTACCACGCTGGTAATGGGCGCACGCATGGAATACAACTTCCAGCACGGCCAGCCGGCGCTCTCGGTAAACGACGATTCGCTGCCGTTTTTCCCGGCGAACTGGGCGTTCTCCCATCCGGCGCGGCTGCTGGGCGGCTTGCCCTTCATGGCAACGCTGATGTTTTTTTTCCTGGCTCACGAGATGGGGCACTACTTGTACTGTCGCCGCTATGGCGTTTACGCAACGCTGCCCTTCTTCATTCCTGTGCCGACTCCCATTGGAACCATGGGAGCCGTCATTCTGATCCGCTCGCGGATTCGCTCCCGCACCGCACTATTCGACATTGGCATAGCAGGGCCGATCGCGGGCTTCGTGGTCGCTCTCGCCGTACTCATCGTTTCACTGGCATGGTCGAGGCCGATGCGTTTTGCCCTGGGCCCGGAAGATTATCAACTCGGTTATCCGCTGATTTTCCACGTTGTGCATCGATTCCTCGTGGCAACCGGGTTGGTCCACGGAGCGTCGGCCCTTCCGCTCGATCGCGTGCTGCTGCATCCCACCGCGATTGCGGCCTGGGTAGGGATGCTGGCGACTTCCCTCAACCTGCTTCCTGGCGGTCAACTCGACGGTGGGCACATTGTTTTTTCGATCGCCCCCGATGTGCACAAGTTTGTGTCGCGCCTGACCATTCTGATTCTTTTGCCGATGGCGTATTTCTTGTGGATGGGATGGATGGTGTGGGCGGCGCTGCTGTGGCTAAGCAGCCTTCGGCACCCGCAAGTCGCGGATTGGCCGCGAGTTTCCGGCCTGCGAATCTGGTTGGCGTCATTCGCATTGCTGATGCTAATGCTCACCATCATCCCGGCGCCGACGGCGCACTCTTCCTTGCGAGAGATTCTTCCGCCAGAAACGGTGCGTCAGATCCTGCACCAGGCCCTCAGCAGGGCTTTCCATTTGTTCGCTCGCTGACCTGCTCGAGCTCGATTTCAAGGTGTAAAAATTAGTGCGCCACCCCGACCGCATCTCTCGTATACTCCTTTATTCAATCGTTTTAATATGGCAATGGGAGGTAGTTCCCCTTGAAAAAGCTGCCCGCTGTTTTTGTTTATCTCGCCGCGTGTCTTGCTTTTGCACTTCCTGCTGAGAATCAAACCATCACAGTGGACGTCTCACACCCCACCAACCACTTCGTGCCGAACCAGACGCTCGGTGCAGGCGTGGATCGTATCGCAGTGGAAGCGATCGATAAAGACTTCCTGCAACCCACGCTGGAGAAAACGATGGCTTCGGGTTGGGAACCGGTCACGTATCGTCAGAACACGGAACTCGCGGTCGAGGCGTGGCATTGGAATCCCCAAGGAACATGGAGCGACGTGCGCGGCGGCAAGGGATATTTCACCGGCTCGGCGACTCCAACGGAAGCCATCCGCTACTCCTATGGTTACGCGCTGCCGCGCCGCGGATTCACCCGCAACGATGGGACCGATAACGTCGGCTTCTCACGGCTAACTGATGGCGATGTGAATACATTCTGGAAGAGCAATCCATATCTCACGCAACGATTCACAGGCGAAAGCGATGGGCTGCATCCGCAGTGGGTCGTGCTGGATCTGGCGCAGTTCCAGCAGATCGATAGTATCCGCATCGCATGGGGCGAACCTTATGCCCGGCACTATGTGGTGCAGTACTGGACCGGCGATGATCCGATTAAGGCCGTAACACGCGGAGTGTGGCAGACATTTCCGCAAGGTACGGTCACGGATGGAAAGGGCGGGAGCGAAACTATTCGCTTGAACAGCGCTCCGATGCCGGTGCGCTTCGTGCGCATATGGATGACGGAGTCATCGAATACTTGCGATGCCGATGGGCCGGGTGATCCGCGGAATTGCGTCGGCTATGCGATTCGCGAAATCTACCTTGGCACGACCACGGAAGACGGAGCCTTTCACGATATTCTGCGCCACACGCCGGATCAGGAGCAGACGACAACCTATTGTTCGTCGGTCGATCCGTGGCATCAGCCGTCGGATTTGGGATCGACCAAGCAGGCGCAGGTGGGATTCGATCTCTTCTACACCAGCGGCGTGACTCGCGGCCTTCCGGCGATGATGCCGGTCGCGATGCTGTACGACACCCCAGACAACGCGGCGGCAGAGATTGCGTATCTGGAAAAGCGCGGCTATCCGATTTCTTACGTGGAGATGGGCGAAGAAGCCGATGGGCAGTACATGTTGCCGGAAGATAACGCCGCGCTGTACCTGCAGTGGGCCACAGCAATTCATCGCGTAGACCCGAAGCTGAAGCTGGGCGGCCCGTCGTTTCAGGGGGTAAATAAGGATATTGAAGTGTGGCCGGACGCAAACGGCAAAGTTTCGTGGACGGCACGTTTCATTGATTACTTGAAGCAACATGGCCGGATGAGTGACCTGGCATTTTTTTCCTTTGAGCATTATCCCTACGATCCGTGCCGGACTCCGTGGGGCGTGCTCTATGACGAGCCAGAGTTGGTGAGCCATATCATGCAGGTTTGGCACGAGGATGGAATTCCCGCGGACATGCCGATGTTTATCACCGAGGGAAATCTGTCGTCGGGCGCGAGCGAAACCTATCAGGACATTTTTGCTGGAATCTGGCTGGCCGACTACATTGGCTCGTTTCTAAACTCGGGCGGGAACGGCGTTTATTTCTTCCATTACTTGCCACTACAAATGGAGCCGGGATGCAACAGCTCGCCCGGCACATTTGGAATGTTTACCATCGACGCCGCGTATCAGATTCAGCAGCCGCTGGCGCAGTTCTTCGTAGCGCAGCTGATCAACCTGGAGTGGGTGCAGCCCGGATCTGCGGAGCATGAGGCGTTTGCCGCGAAGAGCGACGTGCAAGATGGTGCTGGCCATGAATTGGTGACGGCGTATGCGGTGAAGCGTCCCGACGGAAAATGGGCGGTAATGGCCGTTAACCGCGACCAACAGAATGCACACCGGGTTCGGATCGCATTTGACGGACCGGCGGAGAAGGCGAGCACGTTCTCCGGACCGGTAGAGGTTTCCACGTTCGGCAGCGCGCAATATCAATGGCATCCGGCACAGACGCGATTTATGGCGCACGCGGAGAATTCCGGCGAACGTACGATTGTGCCCACCACCAAGGGCTGGGCGGATCCCGACGGCCCGATCGTGCACACAACCCAAGACGCGAGCAAGGACGCGGTGTACGATTTGCCGGCAGCATCTGTGGTCGTCATTCGAGGAAAAATCGGCGGAAAGTGAGCCGCTAACGTCGTCGCGCAATCCGCCTGCTACTTTGCTTTCGGTGGGCGCGTAAGAGCCGGTATAGATCGCTGATGCGCGGAATCTTCGATGAGTGAGGCCAGACGCTTCAATCTGGTCTCTTCTTTTTTCGCGCTGATGACCCGGTAAGTCGCGGTTCTGCGATACCAGGGAGCCTGAGCCTGAAAGAATTTCCACGCCACCCTGTTCGCGCGGAATTGCTTCTCATAAGCTGGCGGGAGTTTGGCGGCCTTTCTTTGCTCGTAAGCATAAATTCCCGATCTTTTTTCATCACGCTTCTGAAAGGCTGCCAGGCCGGTGGGATGCATCAATCCCAAGCTGGAGAGCTCCACGGCGCGCTTCACGTTGATCGCGCTCCAGATGCTGCGCGGCTTCCGTGGCGTAAACCGAATCTTGTAGCTGATGGCGTCGACGCTTTTGCGGACGCCATCGATCCAGCCAAAGCAGAGCGCACCATCGACCGCCTCCGGCCAGGTGATGCTGGGTTTCCCCGAATCTCGTTTGTAGAGGCCGACCCACAGTTCCTGAGCCTCGACGTGATGCTCCTCGAGCCACGCCCGCCAGGTAGAGGGTGTTGCGAAGAAATGAAGCTTCGACATCACGATATCTCCGAAGGAAGTTTCACATCAGCCAAAGTGCGTCCACATCGACGATCACCTGCGTCCGCGGAATCTTCTGCTTGGCAGCATATGCCTGCATAGCCCGCAGCGTAGAGTTGAGCTTTTCGCGGCTGGGCGATTTCAGTACAAAGTGGTAACGGTAATCGCGCTTCAGCCGCATGATAGGCGCGGAGGCCGGGCCAAGCACGCGCACTCCTTCGTGCCGGGTCTGCTCAAACCATTTTCCTAGCGTCCCCGACCACTCTAATGCTTCGTCAAGTTTGTTGCTGCGAACAAGGACGTTGGCCAGAGCGGAATAAGGCGGATAATGCATCCAGCTGCGAAAGCGCAATTCCTTATCGTAGAACCCCGCGAAGTCGTGGTGTGCGGCATATTGCACCGCATAGTGATCCTGGAAATAAGTTTGCAGAATCACTTTGCCGGGAAATTGGCCCCGGCCGGCGCGGCCGGCAACTTGGGTGAGCAGCTGGAAGGTGCGCTCGGCAGCGCGGAAATCCGGCATGCCGAGAGCACTGTCAGCCCCCACCACCCCAACCAGCGTGACGCCATGAATGTCGTGACCTTTGGCGATCATCTGCGTTCCGACGACCAAGTCGAGTTCGCCTTCGCTCAGCGCGTTCAGGGTGCGCTCGAAATCTTCATGCCCTCGGACTGTATCGCGATCGAGGCGGGCGATGCGCGCCCGTGGAAACATGCCGTGCAGCAACTCTTCCAGCTTCTCCGAACCGGCGCCGAGGAAATACACATACTCGCTGGCGCAATGGATGCAGGCTTTGGGCACGGGCGCCGTATAGCCGCAGTAGTGGCAGACCATCTTATGCTCGCGTTTGTGATGAGTCATCGCAATGGCGCAGTTCTGGCATTCGAGCGTTTTGCCGCAGGTGCGGCAGAGTACCACGGGAGAATATCCCCGCCGATTGAGCAGCACCAGGACTTGTTCGTTGCGGTCGAAGCGCTCCTTGATCTCCGCCGCAAGTTTGCGCGAGATGACTTGTTCCTGGCCGGTTTCCTGGAATTCCTGGCGCATGTCGATGATCTCGACCTCCGGCAAAGGACGCTGCTCCACGCGGTCGGGCAATTCGACTAGGGCATATTTATTTTTCTTCGCGTTGAAATACGATTCCAGCGAGGGCGTGGCCGAACCCAGGACCACAACAGCATTCGCCATCTTGGCGCGCATCACGGCGATGTCACGGGCGTGGTAGCGCGGCGTCTCTTCCTGCTTGTAGGAGGAATCGTGCTCTTCGTCGACGATGATGAGCGCGAGATCGGCGACCGGTGCAAAGACCGCGGAGCGCGTGCCCACGACCATGCGCGCTTCACCGCGCTTGATGCGATGCCACTGCTGGGCGCGTTCTTTGTCCGACAGCGCGGAGTGCAGGATGGCGACTTCATCGCCGAAAATGTGATGGAGATCGGCGGCAACCGCAGGCGTGAGGCCAATTTCCGGGACGAGCAGAATGGCCGAGCGTCCCGCCTCGAGCACGGCACGCATCCCTGCCAGATAGACGGCGGTTTTGCCTGATCCCGTAACGCCGTGCAAAAGGATGCCGGAGAATTTTCTCGCGTCCACGGCCTCGCGCAGACGATTCAAGGCGGCTTGCTGCGCTGCATTGAAATCGAATTCCAGACGCGTAGGCCGCGGCTTACTACGCGAGACGGCGAATGTCGCAGGCTCTTCGATAATCTCAATCAGGCCCCGCCTGAACAGCGTGCTCAGAGTCGTTCGCGGAATCTCGAGTGCCTGCAAGGTTTGGACGGGAACCTGGCCGCCCGACGCGGCCAGGGTTTCAATCAGCTTGCGCTGATTGTCGTTGAGTTTTCCGTCGGCGGATTTGAGAAGGGCGATCTTGACGGTGCGTGTCGCGTCGCGGATCGCCGAAACATCTTCGCGCACCAGCCACTTTTTTCGCACCATCCCGCTCAGCACTAACTTCGAGGCTTGCGTAGCGGAACGCAGTGTTTCTTCGCGAATGTCAACGGTCTCTCCGGGAGCGGGTTCTTGCGCGGCCAAATAATCCAGCACGCGGAATTCGGCGGCTTGCTCCTCCGGCGTTCGCCGCGAGCGCGCAGACGATCCCGACATCCCGGCCAAATGCAGCGCCATCTGGCCCTCCGCGGTAACGCGATAAGCGACGCCGCGTTTGAATTCCGCATTCAGCGGCAACATGGTGCGGAAGACTTCGCCGAGCGGAGCAAGATAGTAGTCGGCGATCCAACGGCCGAGACGCAGCAGTTGATCGTCGAGCACTGGCGCATCATCGAGCACACTGAGAACATTCTTGATGGTGACTGCAGGCTTACGGTCGTGCAATTCAACGACAATGCCAGTCATCCGTTGCTGGCGGAAAGGCACGAGTACGCGTCCGCCGACCACCGGAGTGACATCGGCGGGGACACGGTAGGTAAAGACCATGTCGAGCGGCACGGGGAGGGCAACGTCGCAGAACTCGGGCATCTGGAATGAATCAGTGTAAACGCTCTATGCTGAATTCCTGGATCGCGACTTTCCAGCAAACAACAAATCCCGTACGCCAAGGTACGCGGTGATCGTGAGGACAATTATCCCCATAATCGTCCAGTTATCCCACACGAAGCTCGCTCGCAATGGCACCGACGACTCAGCTCGCCGAAAAACCCAGCGGATAGGGCCTGGAGCTGCGAAGTAGAAAAAGAGAGGCAAACAAAACAGGCAGGCTATGAGGGCAATCGCAGCAGCAATCCGCTGATAGAAAAACGACAGCAGTAGAGCCAATGCGAACAGAAGAGACCCCAGAAATTTCATATCAAGCAACGGGCCCGTAAGCCATCCGCCGCTGAACTCCGTGCCCTCCAGGGACGTCCCGTATCTCCACACAATAACTAGGCTCAACAGGCACGCTGTGACTTGGATCGCTTTGCTCTTCTTATCCTTCTTCATCGTGCTTACTGCTCACGCTTTGCCGGTGCTTCGATTCCCAAATACTTCATCACCATTTGCAAATCCTTCCACGCCTCGCCCTTTTGCCGCGGGTCACGCAACAGGAACGCTGGATGATACGTCACAGCCAGGCGCGCGCCGGGCCACGAAGCATCGCTCCCAGCCGGTTTGAAATCGTACCAACGGCCACGCAGTTCGGTCATTGGGGCATTGATGGCCAAAAGATTTTTCGCGGCGGTCGCTCCCAGCGCAACCATCGCCTTGGGCTTGACCACCTCAATCTGCCGCATGAGAAACGGCGAACAGGTGTCACACTCATCGCGCTCTGGCTGGCGGTTACCCGGCGGACGGCACTTCACGATGTTCGCGATGTAGACATCTTCGCGCCTCAGGCCCATCGCCTTGATCATATTGTTGAGCAGTTGTCCGGCGCGGCCAACGAATGGCTCGCCTTGCGCGTCTTCGTCGGCGCCCGGACCTTCGCCAACAAACATCAATTCCGCCTGCGGATTGCCTACGCCGAAGACGATTTGCTTGCGGCCCTCCTGGTGCAGTTTGCAGCGAGTGCAATCGCCGAGATCTTCACGAATGAGTTTGAGCGCGGCCACAGGATCGGCGACTCCGGACTCCGGTCTGGAAGAGACGATTTCGAAAACATTTTTCTCGGCAACGGACGTAACGACGGCGGATTTTCTTGCGGACATTTCCTCTCGCTGTTCTAGTTGGGACAAAGACGATGCTGAGACCACGATTCCGGAGGCGGACTCGGCTTCTGCGGATTTAGAAAGCCGCGGCCCACCCTGATCGAGATCGCTTTGATCGAAATCGCGTTGGTAAAAGTCGTAGATCCCCATCTCATGACAGAAGCGGACGCGCTCGGCAAGAGCGCGCCGCAATTGAGGATCCAGTGTACGGGCCATTATTTTCTGGCGATCAGCGGACAAATCTGACTCAGTGCTCCACGTCAAAATAAATTTTTGTCGTCGCGCGATAGAGCACTACCTTAGCTCCTTCGAGCTGCATGTCGAGTGAGTCGACATGCGCCCACTTGATACCACGGACTGTCTTTGCGGCCTCGGCCACCGCAGCCTCGGCGGCTTTGGCGAAGCTCTCTTTGGACGTTCCAATCACTTCGATCACTTTCTGCGTCATCACAAGCTCCTTAAGATGTTTGACGGAATTGTACGCCAGTTCGAAAAACGCGGGGTCAGGCTTGCACAGGGGATTTGCGGCGTTGGCGAATGCGCACAACCTGGTCGAGAACGCGCTGCGCCACTTCCCACTTGGTGGTCTCGGGAACGTCGACGACCTCGTCGTGGGTAATGATGGTCACTTCATTGCGATCGGAGTCGAAGCCGACGCCTTCGCGGGAAACGTCATTCACGACGATGGCATCGAGCTGCTTGGCGGCGAGCTTCTGGCGAGCATTTTCGAGGACGTTCTCGGTCTCCGCGGCGAAGCCGACGAGTATCTGTGCCTGCTTGCGGAGAGAAATCTCCTTGAGAATGTCGGGAGTCGGTTCGAGTTCCAGAGTGATTGGCCCTTTGCGTTTGATTTTCTGCGGAGAGGCCGACTTCGCGCGATAGTCCGAGACAGCCGCAGTCTTGATGACGACGGTCGCTCGCGGCAACAGATTCAACACGGCATCACGCATCTGCTCGGCAGATTCCACACGCGTGGTCTCAGCCGCTCCAGGCGGCGTCAGCGCGGTGGGTCCACTGACCAGCAGCACGCGTGCGCCACGTCGCAAAGCGGCTTCTGCCATGGCATAGCCCATTCGCCCGCTGGAACGGTTGGTCAGGTAGCGAGCGGGATCAATCTTCTCCCGCGTGGGTCCGGCGGTGATCAGCAGGGTTTCGCCGGCGAGATCCTGCGATGCGCCCAACGCTTCGAGCAGCGCGGCAACAATGGCCTCGTTCTCGGCAAGTCGCCCAGCGCCGGTCATGCCACAGGCCAAGTATCCCGAGCCGGGTTCAACGATCTTCACTCCACGCTGGCGCAGGATTTCGAGATTCGCCTGCGTGGCTGGATGATTCCACATGTTGACGTTCATCGCCGGAGCAACCACGACGGGAGCAGTGGTCGCGAGATAGAGCGTGGTGAGGAAGTCGCTGGCAATGCCCAGTGCGAAGTGCGCCAGAACGTCGGCGGTGGCGGGCGCGACCAGCAAGGCGTCAATCGATTGCGCGACGGCAATGTGCTCAATGGCGGAATCGATGTTGGCTGTGTGCTCTTCGCCGGGCGAGAACATCCCAGTGATCACCTTTTCACCGGAGAGCGCAGCAAAGGTGAGAGGACGGACAAATTCCTGCGCCGCGCGTGTCATGACCACTTGCACGCGAATCCCGCGGTCTTGCAGGAGGCGCACGATCTCAGCCGCCTTGTAAGCCGCGATTCCCCCCGTCACTCCAAGAGCAATTTTCATAACGGTGGAAACATCGCTCTACCGGGCAACGCGTTAAGCATCGTGCCCGAAGGCCTGATCCAGCACTTCAGCCGCTTGCTCAGCAGCGCTGCGGGTTTCAGGAATTTCCCACTTCACCTTGCCCGCACGAATTTCGTCTTGCGCAATGCGGCACGGTTTGCGGGAATTGGTTTGAACCACCGGCGGCGCTCCGGACTGCAGTTGCCGGGCCCGGCGAGCGGCCACCAGAATGTAGCGATAGTTGCTGTCGAAGCCTTCGATCAATTTCATGGGCTCTCTCCCTTTTTTGGGGGAACAAGATTTTGATTGCCGAAAGTCTGTACGCTGTGTTCTTCGCCAGCGAAGCCAAGAACTACGCCTCCTATTTTCCCACGAAATTCAATATTGCGGGGGCCAGCGGGCGTCGGGGGTGGTTACGGAGGACTAACCCCTGCCGGAATCGGCAGAGCGGCGGAAGGAATCCAGAATCGGCTGCAAGCGACCACGAACTTTGGCCAGGCGACAACAATCCGCCGAGGCGACGGTTTTCGCTTCTTCTTCGGAGAGCGGCTGCCCGGCGCGCAGCAAGCGTTCCCCGCGTACGACTGCACGCAACAACTTGATGGAATCTTCCAGTTGATCGTTGATCAGAATGTAGTTGTATCGTGGGTAATTCTCGATTTCGCTGGTCGCTTTATCCAGACGGTGCTGGATCACTTCGTCGCTATCTTCACTGCGCTTGCGCAGACGCTCTTCCAAAATCTTGCGATCCGGAGGCAAGATGAAAATGCTGGTGGCATCGGGGAGTTTGTCCTGGATTTGCTTGGCGCCCTGCACGTCGATATCGAGCAGCAGGTCACGGCCATGTTGCTCGGCCTCATGGAGAAAACGGCGGGCGGTGCCGTAGTAGTTTCCAAACACTTCCGCGTATTCGAGGAATGCATCTTCCTGAATCATCTTCTCGAACTCAGGGCGTGAGACAAAATAATATTGCCGGCCGTTGACTTCACTGCCGCGGGGAGCTCGCGTGGTGTAGGAAATGGAAAACTCCAGATCACTCACTTTCTTTAGCAGTTCGTTGACCAGCGTGGATTTTCCCGAACCGGACGGGGCCGAAACAATGTAGATCAGCGGCTTGTGAGGAGAACTCATTCCAGGTTCTGCACCTGCTCCCGAGATTTTTCAATCTCCGCTTTCATGCTGAGTCCAGCCTCGGTGATTTTCAGAGCTTCTCCGGCAAGGCCAGAGGTCTTCGAAAGCAGCGTATTAGCCTCACGATTCATCTCCTGCAGCAGGAAGTCGAGTTTTTTCCCCACTTCGCCGTGTTCATCGAGCAAGCCCAGAAAATGCTGGACATGATTTTCCAGACGAACGATTTCCTCCTGGATATCGCTGCGGTCAACCAGCAGTGCTGCTTCCTGAAGCACTCTCTCGCGGTCTGGACTGGCACCCAGCAACTCCCGAAGCCGCGACTGCAGCCGTTCCAGGTAACCGTGCAACATCGAGCGCCGGTGCTCCTGCACAATCTTGACGGCTTCGCGAAGATGCTTCATGCGCTCACGAAGTTCAGTTTCAATCCCACGGCCTTCTTGCTCCCGCATCTGATTCAGTCGATCGAGCACCTCGCCAACGGCCGCCATCACTGCCGGTTCCAGAGCTCCGTCCACGGCATTGCCGGTGGAATCAAGCGCCCCGGGAATGCGCAGGATGACGTTGAGATCGGGCTGGGCTGGGACAGAAAATTCGCTGGCGGCAGTTCGAAAAGCCGCGATGTAAGCGCTCACCAGCGGACGGTTTAGCGCCAGGCTTTCGCTGCCGCCCCGCTCCAGGCTTAGCGTCACTTCCACATGGCCGCGAGCAATCTTTTCCTTGAGCAAGCGGCGCAGCTGCATCTCAATCGAGTCCGAGCCTGAGGGTAGGCGAAAATGCAGATCAAGGAAGCGGTGGTTCACGGACTTCAAGGAGAGCGAGAAGGCAAGTCGGCCGTTGCCTTGCGCGGTCGATCCCGACAGTTGCGAACCGGCGCTCCCTTCACCTTGGCTTATCAGTTCGCCTTTAACCTGCGCAAAACCCGTCATGGAGCGGAGAGGCATAAGTAATTTTCCAATTCTGGAAGCGGACGCTAGCTCGGTCGCGCCGGCTGGAGTTTCTGCTCGAAGTCAGCGAACTGCAAATCGTATAAACGCCGGTAAGTGCCGAGCTTCGTCATCAAGTCTTCATGGGTGCCAATATCTGCGATGGCGCCGTTCTCGATGACGACAATGCGATCGGCGCGGCGCACCGTGGAGAGCCGGTGCGCGATCACAAACACGGTGCGTCCGCTCATCAAATTATGCAACGCCGCCTGCACCAAGGCCTCCGACTCACTGTCGAGGGCCGAAGTGGCCTCATCCAGAATCAGGATGGGCGCGTTTTTCAAGATGGCACGGGCAATCGCGATGCGCTGCCGCTCGCCGCCGGAAAGGCGAACGCCGCGCTCGCCGATCATTTCATCGTAGCCAGCGGGCAGAGCCTTGATGAAGTCGTGCGCCAAAGCCGCCCGGGCCGCAGCCTCCACTTCTTTCAGTGGCACATGCGGTTGGCCGTAGGCAACGTTGTTGCGCACCGTGTCGTTGAACAAGACAGTTTCCTGCGTCACGATTCCCACTTGCTCGCGTAATGAAGCCAGAGTTACATCGCGCACATCATTGCCGTCGATCAGGAGCCGGCCTTGCGAAACGTCGAAGAAGCGTGGAATGAGGTGAACCAGCGTACTCTTTCCCGAACCGCTGGATCCGACGATCGCCACAACTTCTCCGCGGCGAACTTCGAGATTGACGTCGTGCAGTACAGCGGCGTCTGCGCCGTCGCCGTAAGTGAAGCTGACGTGATCGAATTGTACGGTCTTGGAGAATGATGGCAAGCCCGCTGCACGCGGCTTTTCGCGGACATCATCTTCGATGTCCATGAATTTGAAGATTTCGCTGGAAGCGCCCAGGGCCTGTTGAAAATTATTATTGAACTGGGCGAACTTGCGGACGGGATTGTAGAGACTGAACACGGCCGTGATGAAAGCGACGAAGACGCCTGGCGTCATTTCGCCATGCTTGACCTGCTCGCGACCGAGGTTCAGCAGCAGAGCAATTCCGATCACCCCAAAAATATCCATCAGCGGTGAACTGATTGCGGTTGCGGCTACGGAACGCAAGTTGGCACGGAAAAGCCGGCGCGCCGCTCCGCGGAAACGCGTAATCTCCCATTTCTCGCTGTTGAACGCCTTCACAATGCGGTTACCGGTAATGGTTTCGTGCAGGATGTTCTGGATTTCCGCCAGTTTGTCCTGACCTTGCCGGGTAGTGGTGCGCACACGGGAACCTATCTTGCGCGAGGAGTAAACAATCACGGGAACGAACAGCAACAGGACCCAAGCCAGCTTTCCGCCCAGAATCACGACCACGGCCGCTACCGACAAAAAGGTGAAAAACTGCTGCAGAAATTCTGCCAGCACGGTGGACATGGCATACTGCACTCGCTCGATATCGTTGATGATGGCCGAGAGCAGCGTTCCGGTAGTGTGTTTGGAAAAAAATGCGGCCGAGCGACGCATGATTGCGTTGTAGAGATCGTCGCGCAGGTCGGTGATCATGCCGAAGCCGGCGTGGTTCACAAGACATGTGCCCGTGTAATCGCAAACTCCCTTGAGGACCGTGGAGCCTACCAGAGCAACCGCAACCATCGTCCAGGCATTTGTGAAACGGGAAGGCACGAGCTGCTGCAAGAACACCGGGTGATGCGCAATGACAAACAGCTGAATGTCTTTCGATCCGGTGGACGGATTCAACACCCGATCAAAGATTGGACGAATGAGCAGGAATTTAAACGCATCAAGCGCTCCCACCAAAGCCATGAGCACTACAGAACACAGAATGTGCCACCAGTACGGAAGCGCGTAGCGGACCAGGCGCATTAGTTGACGCATGGGGCTCCGAGCAGGCCGCGGTGGCTCACTGGCGCTGGCATAGGTATGGGATGCAAGGGCTTATTTTACTGCTCGCCCCTAGAATCCCCAAGTGGCGGCTTAAGCCCCGAGCCTACTTCGGCATATCGCGATGCACAATCTTCACGCGGTATCCAGCTTTGTGCAGGCGTTTGCCCACTTCTTCGGCGATCATTACCGAGCGGTGCTGGCCGCCCGTGCATCCGAAGCTGATCGTGAGGTAGCTCTTGCCTTCGTGAATATAGTGCGGCAGAAGATAAATCAGCAGATCGGAGATGCGCAGAATGAACTCCTGCGTCTGCGGAAAGGACCGGATGTACTTGGCCACGCTCGGATGACGTCCCGTAAGCTGCCGAAATTCCGGCACGAAATGAGGGTTGGGGAGAAAGCGAACGTCGAACACCAGATCCGCTTCCTCTGGCACACCGTGGCGAAAACCAAAGCTCACGCACGAGACCAGAATACCTTTTCCCGGCGCCTGCTCGCGGAAGGTCTCGGTAATATGAGCGCGCAACTCGTGCACGTTGAACTTCGAAGTATCGATGACAATGTCCGCCAAGGCACGAATGGCCGCCAGGTGGCGCCGCTCAGCTTTGATCGAAGTATTGACCGGCGCGTCCGTGCCTAACGGATGGGGCCGGCGCGTCTCGCTGAAGCGCCGCAGCAGCACGGCATCGGAAGCTTCCAGAAAGGCGACCTTGGTTGGAATCGTGCGCCGAACCGCCTTTAGAATTCCGGGGAGGCGCTCCAACTTGGAGCCTTCGCGCACGTCAACAACCAGGGCGGTGCGGCGGATCTCAGCCGACTGCAACGCCATCTCCGCGAAGCGCGGAATCAATTCGACAGGAAGATTGTCGACGCAGTAATAACCCAGATCCTCGAAGGCCTTCAGCACGGAAGCTTTTCCCGAACCACTCATCCCCGTAATGATGACCAGTTCAGGAGCATGCGGCGCATCGTGCGCGATCACCTTCGGCGTTTTCTTCCCCATGCGCAGCGGTTTCACGCGCTTCGCTGGCTTCGACGATTTCCGTGGCGGCATGCACAGGATAGTAGCATCCAAGACTGCATTCATGGGAGAAAGGCACATTTGTCTAAGGCGGCACAGAAATGTAAGCTACTAGGTCGCCATGAAGAAATTTCAAGAACTCACCGAACGTGAAGTGCTGGCCCTGGCCATTACCCTGGAAGAAGAAGACGAGCGAGTGTACTCCGATTTTGCCGAAGGCCTGCGGCAGGACTATCCCGCGTCGGCAGCCATGTTCGAAGGCATGCGCGAAGAAGAATCAGGACATCGCCGAAGATTGATTGAGCTGTATCGCCAGAAGTTCGGCGAACATATTCCCCTGATTCGCCGCCAGGACGTGCGTGGATTCGTGGAGCGTCCGGCGCTGTGGCTGATCCGGCCGCTGCGCATCGACGCGGTGCGCAAGGAAGCCAGCACGATGGAAGTGGAGACGCGACGCTTCTATGAAAAGGCCTCGGCTCTGACGCAGGACGCGAGCGTGAGGCAACTGCTCGACGATCTTGCAAACGAAGAACGGACCCACGAACATCGTGCCCAGGAACTTGACGCCGAGAAACTGCCGGGTAACGTGAAAGAAGATGAAGAGCGGGCGCAGCGCCGCCTCTTCGTGCTGCAGATTGTGCAGCCCGGCCTCGCGGGACTGATGGATGGTTCGGTTTCCACGCTGGCGCCGGTTTTCGCGGCGGCGTTTGCCACCACCGATAGCTGGACTGCATTTCGGGTAGGATTAGCGGCCTCAGCCGGGGCGGGTATCAGCATGGGATTTGCTGAGGCGCTTTCCGATGATGGAAGCCTCACTGGGCGCGGGCATCCCTGGGTTCGCGGTTTGATCTGTGGCGCTATGACTGCGCTCGGCGGCATCGGGCACACACTTCCGTTTTTGTTGAAAGATTTTCGGATGGCGCTCTGGGCCGCGAGTGCTGTCGTTTTTGCCGAGTTAGGTTTGATCACCTGGATCCGACACCGTTATATGGACAGTCCATGGGTTTCAGCTGCACTTCAGGTCGGGCTGGGCGGGGTGTTGGTGTTCATTACTGGTTGGCTCATCGGGAGTTCCTAGTCACCGCCACTTCACGGACTCGTATCCAGCGGGTGCTGGCTCTTTTCGTAGAACTCATTCTGTAGCTTCAGGCTCTCGTCATCGGCTTTGACGGCGCGGATTGTCTTCGCCAAAGTATCGATCCACCAATCCATTTGAAACTTTCCCAACTCCTGCGTGGCAGCAGCGCCATCTCCCGAATAATGGTTGGGAAAGCGCGCGTACCACCAGATACCCGTATACACATCTTCAGGGAGATTCTGCCGATGCTGGTCGGCACCGGATTCGCTCGGCGCGCGGTCGATGTGGACCGTGTCGGGTCTGGCGATCATCATCTTCGAGGTTTCACTCTCACCGGCGTGCATGTCGATGGTGCTCTTCTTCGCTGGTCCGCCCGACGATGGTGTGCGCTCATCGAAAACGTAGACCACGTAGTCGTGCGGCTTATCAAGTTGCGTTTGGGCGAAGTAGGGGAGCAGATGCTCGTTGCCGCCGTGTCCATTGACGATGAGGACTTTCTTGCAGCCGTTGCGAGCCATCTCATCGGTGGTTTCCTGTAGAAGAGCGAGTTGCAGCTCGCGGCTGTACGCCATGGTTCCAGGCTCGTGGCGGGCTTCGGCAATCTGTCCAAAATAATATTCCGGAAAGACGACAGCATATTCCCGCTCGGCGGCGTGCAACGCGGCATAACGAACATCCAGCAGATCGGTGCCCAGCGGCAGATGCGCCCCATGCTTTTCCAGGATCCCGAAGGGAAGGAGGCAGGTCCCCTGGGAACGGTGAACGCCCTCGCGGAAATCGGCGGCGGTGAGTTCTTCCCAGTGCACGGAAAGTTTGGCTGGTGGCGTTACGGCTTGCGCCGGCGCTAGGTGCGAAGCAATCAGAAACGTGATCAGGGTAAAAATAGAAGAGAGGATGAGGCACGTGCGAGTCGTCATCGGCAAATTCTCCCCGGCGGCGAATTTTAGCACGCGGAATGCCTCTATTGAAACGTATCAATAGCTGAAAAACGCATGGGCCGGACGATGGTCCGGCCCAGATGATGCGCAACCCCTGCGCCCTTATTTCAGGAAAATTTCCTCCATCAGTTGCGAGCTGACGATTTCTCGAATCTCCTCACGCTTTGTGGCCAGCTCTTGCGCCGGAGCTTTCCCGCCCAGAATCTTATCGCGAACCATCTCTCCCTTCGCAGTCAAATCGTCCATAGCGGCATGATTCTTATATTCGACGGCAATGCAGATGTCCCAATCTTCCGGACTGTTCTTGGTTTCCTTGAGAAACACTTTGTAGTCGACGATGGTTCCCTGCTTCTTACTCTCATCGTAGGCCGCTTTGGTGGTTTTCTGCAGCGACGTGAGATAGGCATCCATGTGCGTGGGCTTCACGCGGATCAACGTTACGCGCCAGACGGGACCTTCGGTGTAGTGCTCCTGCGCGAACAATGCGGGCGCCAGCAACAACACGAACACGACGACTCCGTAGAACTTCTTCATAGGCTCTCCTGTTTAGGGTGAATTTACGGCGCGAGGATCATACGCTCACGCGCAGAAATGAGGAAGCATCCAGCCTTTTATCTGGCTCGCGAGATTTGTCGGGCTATTCCTACGTCGCTCTTTAGTTCTCTTCCTGAGGCTTCATCTTTCCGCAGCGAAGATAGCGGTTGTGCCAGCCCAGCGACTCGCCCAGCAGATGCGGCGTGTGCTTGCCGTACGATAGCCGCTCGGCGCGGTTGAGATAGTCGAGGAGCAGAGGTTTGTAATCGGGATTCGAGCATTTCTCGATGATGAGGTGCGCCCGCTGACGTGGCGAGAGCCCGCGCAGATCGGCCAATCCGTGCTCAGTGACGATGACCTGCACATCGTGCTCGGTATGGTCCACGTGCGAGACCATGGGAACGATGGTCGAAATAGTTCCATGCTGCGCAGTCGACGGAGCCATGAAGATGGACAGGTACCCGTTGCGCGCGAAGTCGCCAGAGCCGCCAATGCCGTTCTGGATGCGCGATCCCATCACATGCGTAGAATTCACGTTGCCGTAAATGTCGGCTTCGATCATTCCGTTCATTGCGATCACGCCGAGCCGGCGAATAATTTCCGGATGATTGGAAATCTCCTGCGGGCGCAGGATGATGCGCTCGCGGTAGCTGGCCATATCGGCATTCACTTCGGTCAACATCTCGGGGCTGAGCGAGAATGCGGTGGCCGAGGCCGAAGTCACCTTGCCTGATTTCAGCAGACGAATCATGCCATCTTGAATCACTTCGGTGTAGGAGGTGAGTCCTTCGAACGGACCTTCCTCAAGCCCGAACAAGACTGCATTGGCAATGTTGCCGACGCCGGATTGCAGCGGCAGCAGGTTCGCCGGCATCCGGCCTTTCTGCACTTCCCAATTCAAGAATTCAAGAATGTGTCCGGCGATAAGCTTGGAAGCTGCGTCCGGCGGTTTGAAGGCGCTGTTGCGGTCGGGAGAATCGGTAAGCACAATCGCGACGACCTTCTCCGCGGGAACTTCAAGGTACGGCGTGCCGATGCGTTGGCCCGGACTCACCAGTGGAATCGGGCCGCGATTCGGCGGCGGCTGGAGACCGTAATAGATATCGTGCATGCCTTCGAGCGCGGCCGGCTGCCATGAGTTGACTTCAAGAATGACCCGATCTGCCTGATCAATCCAGGTTTTGTTGTTGCCGATCGAGGAGCTCGGAACCAGGCGTCCGTCCTCGAGCACAGCGGTGACTTCGATCAGCGCTACGTTGAGCTTGCCAAGGAACCCATATTCCACGAACTGGGCCACGTGGCTGAGATGGATATCCATGTAATCCATCTCGCCCGCGTTGATGCGCTTGCGGGTTTCCGGATCGGACTGATACGGCAGCCGGAGGTGAATGCCTCCGGCCATGGCGAGCGCACCATCGAGTTCAGGACCAGTAGAAGCTCCAGTGAAGACGCTGACCTGAAACTTCTGTCCGTGAAAGTGGGCGTCCGCGATGCGGTGCGCCAGTTCGATGGGAACGACCTTCGGGTAGCCAGACCCGGTGAAGCCGCTCATGCCAATCTGATCGCCAGACTTGATCAGAGCCGCAGCTTCTTCGGCGCTCATGATCTTCTGCGCCAGAGCGGAATTCAGAACACGTGTAGTGGTCGGAGAGACAACAGTAGCCATGCGCTAAACCCTTCGATAGAGAATGACCTGACACCGCTTTAACTGTATTGGCGCCACTTTCGCCCGTCTGTGAGCCACGTCACACTGGGAGAAATCCGAACGTTTGCCATGGCAATCCTGGGAAGCAACCGTCGCCCGGCACGCCCTGCGCCGCACAACGCGTGCTAAACTTTCGCCTCGATCGATCTCAGGGGGCATCATGTTCCGACGGGTGTTGGTGTGGATGGCTTCGCTTGCGTTGTTGATTCCGGCTGCGGTTGCACAAAGTCCTGATATTGCTGAGCCAGATATTCCGGAGCCAGGATCAGTTGCGGCGATCGCGGCAGCCACGACCGATCTGCATTATGTTTCGCCGTGGGTGGCATATATTCCGCAATCGAGTGCCGTTCCCTCGCCGGAGAAATTTCTGGGCCGGATTATGGGCGCCCCCGGAGAGCTGCTGGGAACGGAGAAGGCATATGCCTATGCCCGCGCACTGGCTGCGGCCAGCCCACGGGTTCGCGTGTTCACCATTGGACATAGCGAAGAAGGTCGAGAGATTCTAATGCTCGCGATCGCAGACGAGGCCGGCATCCGCGACCTCGATCGCCTGAAAGAGGCTACGGCTGCATTGGCCGATCCCCGGCGCACCGATCCGGCGGCTGCGGACAAATTGATCGCGACCGCGCGTCCTATCTATTACTTCAACGCCGCGCTCCATTCCGATGAGACTGGATCCACGGAAGCGATGCTCGAATTGGCCTACCGGCTGGCGGTTTCGGAGCAGCCGATGATCCGGCGGATTCGCGAACGCGTGGTGGTGCAGATCAATCCGATTTCGAATCCCGATGGCCGCGACAAAATGGTGGACTGGTTCTACCGATATCTCAAGGGCAAGACGGACCGCAACACCCTGCCTCGGCAATCGCCGCCGTACTGGTCGAAGTACACCTTTGTCGACATCAACCGCGATACCCATCAGCAGACGCATGAGACCACGAAAGCCGTGCACCGTATGTTTCATGAGTGGCATCCCACGGTGGTGCACGATCTGCATGAAGGCTCGCCGCTGATGATGACGTGGAACGGCACCGGACCTTATAACCCGAACATCGATCCCATCACTTATACGGAATTTCTGGAGCTCAGCTTTCACGAAGTCGAGGCCATGACGGCGATGGGCATGCCGGGAGTTTCTACGTGGAACTTCGGCGAGGCCTTCGCTCACCTCTATCTCGATTCCGTCGCCATGAATCACAACAGCATCGGACGCGGCTACGAAACTTTCGGTAATGGCAGTGCGGAGACGGAGAAGCGAGCGGTTTCGCAATCGGCGGCAACCATGGAGTGGTACCGTCCTCTGCCCGCGCCGCGCGAGGTGACGTGGTCGGCTCGAGACAATCTCAACTATCAGGAAACCGGTGCGCTGGCGGCGCTGGATGACACGGCCAGCCAGTCTAAGGAAATGCTGCACAATTTTTATAAGAAGGGATGGGACTCGTGGCAGAAAGGCCTGATGCAGCCGCCTTATGCGTTTTTGATTCCGCAAGATCAGGGAGATCCGGAGCGGGTGGCGCAAATGGTGGGGCGGCTGATGGGCCAGCACATCGAAGTGGCGCGGGCGCAGAATTCTATTCAGTTGAAAGATGGGAGCTTCCCCGCAGGAACATACGTGGTGCGACTCGATCAGCCTTATCGCAACTACGCTGTGGATTTGCTGACGCCGCAACATTATCCAAAAGATGGCGAGGCTCCATACGATGACGTCTCCTGGGAACTTCCCGCGCACTATCATTTGCAGGCGATCCCAACCTCGGACGCGTCGATCCGCGAGGTTGCTTTGACACGGCTGACCGAAGCACCGCATGTGGCCGGGCATGTAAGTGGTTCCGGGCCGGTTTATTTGCTGAAGGATACGGGACAGGAATCGTTTCTTGCCGCCCGCTATCGGCTGGCCAATTTTGAAATTGAAATTGCTGAGCGTGAGTTCGAGGCAGGCGACGCGAAGTTTCCTGCGGGATCCTGGATTCTCAGCGATCAGCGTGGATTGCACGACGCGATTTCGTCGGTCGCTCAGGAATTGGGACTCGACTTCACTCGGGTTTCTGCGCAGCCGGACGTGCCGCATCACATGGCGAAGGCTCCGCGCATCGGGCTGTGGGTCCCTTGGGCCGATACGGATTCGATCGGCTGGATCCGTTACTCGCTCGATCAGCGCAAGGTTCCTTACACCTATTTGCGCGATGAAGATATTCGCGCGGGAAATCTGCGGTCGCGCATCGACGTGCTGCTTTATGGACACGTGGATCTGGAGCTGGCAGAGCAGATTGAGGGGCTGCCGAAGACCTGGTCGCCCATGCCTTTCAAGAAGACGGCGCAAACGCCGAGCTTTGGAACTCCTGCGGAGTCGGATGACATCACGGGAGGGATCGGCTATGAGGGGCTGGCGCAGATTCAGCGCTTCATCGAAGATGGTGGGCTAATGGTGACGCTCGGGAGCGGCAGCATGCTGGCGTTGGAAGGAGGCCTGGTGCGCTTTGTGCGTCGGTCTTCGGGTGGTGTTCCGCGGAGCACTGCAGGAGGCGGTGGAGCATCGTCGGCGGCGTCGCAGCATGCAGCCACCAGAACGCCGGGAGCGCATGTGAGAGTTACATTCGACCGCGCCGATCATCCCATTGCCTATGGATATCCTGCGCACACGCACGTCTTCCGGCAGAATTTTCCTCTCTACGACACTCCGCGGCGGTGGATGCGCATGGCCTACTGCACCACGTGTTTGGACGGTCCCGAAGACCGCAGTGGCGTGGTGATGGAATGGGGCGATAGCGATGGGCAGCCCTTCGTGGTGAGCGGGCAGGCGTGGGGAGAAGAGAATCTGATTGGGCGGCCCGCGATTTTGGACATGCCGGTCGGCAAGGGGCATGTCGTGTCCTTCAACTTCAACCCCATGCATCGCGATTTGAACCGGGGGGATCAGCGGCTGCTGTGGAATGCGATTCTGAACTGGCAGGCGATTGTTGCGGGAAAGACGAAGGCTGCCGAAAACGCTGCGGCTGCGCCTGAGCCGGATGAATAGAAATATCCGGCTCAGGCATGGCTATGCAACCAGAGGTAAAGTCAAAAGCAGCGGACAAGAGTGTCCGCCCCACACAAGCCGTTATGGGGCTTCGATCAGTTCCATTTTGCCATCGCGCGTACGGTGCAGGATCATCACTTTGCCCTTGGGATCACGGAAAACGAAGACATCGCGGTCGCGGAAGTGGGCTTCCTTGATGGCTTCTTCCAGCGTCATGGGGCGCATGGAGACGGCTTCGTCGGAGCGCACCAGGTGAACCTCAGTGGTTCTGGCCACCGGAGGATAGCGATGCACGGCGACTGGGACAGCCGTCTTCTCGGTTAGCCCGACTTTAGTCTGGCCGTCGACTCCATCCGTGGGAGTCGAATGGCCGTTCCATTTCTTCACTTCTTCACTCTTGCGGGCGGAGCGCTTCTTCGATTGCCACTTGGTTTTGTATTTCACGGCCTGCTTTTCGAGGTGGTCGAGGGCTCCGCTTACCGCGATCTTCATGTCCTTGGCCTGGGCCAGGCCGACCAGCGGGCCATTGCGCGGGTTGATGGTGATCTCAGCTTTATGACGGTGTTTTTCAACGGCAAGGATGGCTTTGGCTTCGAAGCGGTCGCCTAAGATTTTGCGGATTTTTCCGAGGCCGGTTTCAACTTCTGTGCGGATGGCGGGAGTTACTTCGTAGTGTCTTCCGGTGTATTCCACGTTCATGAGCGCCCCTCCATAGATTCTTAATCGAGGAAAATCGGCACTGCAATCAGGTAAAACGTCAGAAGTCAGAAGTTAATCTGACATTCAGCGACTTCAGGTTACTTCTGCATTCTTCATCATCTCCCTTCCCGCACCCGGCGCTGGTGTGTGCTCGGGATGCGCATGTCTTCACGATATTTGGCCACGGTGCGGCGTGTGACCTGAATGCCTTGCGACTGCAAAATTCGGGTGAGCTGCTCGTCAGTCAGCGGACGCGAGGGATCTTCTTCGTCAATTAACTTCTTGACCCGGCGTTTCAGGATGAGCAACGAAGTGTTGCCGCCCTCGGGACCCTGCACGCTCTCGCTGAAGAAGTAACGCAGCTCGAAGACACCTTGCGGTGTGTGCGCGTACTTGCTGGCCACGGCGCGGCTCACGGTGGAAGGATGGACGCCGATTTCTTCGGCGACCTCCTTGATCATCATCGGCTTCAGTTGATCGATACCTTTTTCCAGAAAATCCTGCTGGCGTGCGACGATGCAATAGCAGACTTTCGTGATCGTTTGCTTCCGCTGCTCGATATTCTTGATCAGTTGGATGGCGCTCTTGTAGCGCTCCTTCACGTAGTCGCGAGTATTTTTGTCGTTGGTGTCGCGGGTAACCAGTTTCTTGTAAGCCGGGTTCAGGCGGAGCTGGGGCAGGTCATCGTCGTTCATGAGGACCAGCCACTCATCGCCGTGCTTCACGAAAGCTACGTCGGGCTCGATGAGACGCGCCGTGACCTTGTTGTATTGCAGGCCGGGGCGGGGATCAAGCGTACGAATGTAGTCGAGCGCCTGCTGAACGGCCTCGGCGGGGCGTCCTATGGCTTTGGCAATTTCCTTGTGCTGCTTATTCTGCACCTGGCGCAGATGCTGGTCGACGATGGCGATGGCATCCTGCAAAACCTGCGCGGTCCCGTTGCCGTTTTTCTCTCCGTTTTTGTGATGCGTGAGCTGTTGCTGGTGGTAGCGCAACTGGCGCAGCAGGCACTCGCGAAGATCGCGGCAGCCTACGCCGGGAGGATCAAGTTGGCGAACCACTTCCAGAGCTTCGTGAAGATCTTCCACCGTGAAATTCGCGGTCTGGACCGGTCGCTGCGCGGGTTGAGGAGCAGCCGCGGGCTCGGGCGCAGACGCGGCTGACGCGGCTCCGTTTCCATTCGAAGAGCTGAACGAACTTTCCGGCGGGGTGGCGGGGCGCAGTTCATAGGCCGCAGAGGAAAGGTTTTCGCCGCGGATATTGGCGCTGGAAAAATCCGCGGGGCTCAAGTCCGAAAGCATGGACTCGTTCTGATCGACTACACCGTGCAGAGCGTCGCTATTTTCGGACGCCGAGGTTGCGTCGGCGGAGGTGGCGTCGTCCACCGCGGCTTCATCCAAACCCAGCGCCTGTGCTTCGATGACAATATTTCTGGCCGCTTCGGCGTCGGCTTCCGGAGAAGCAGGCGGGGCCACGCCGAGCATTTCCTCGTCGCTGGCGATCAGATAACCATCTTCGTTGAGGTTGCCGATGATCTGCTCAGCCGCCTCACGAACCTCGGGCCGCAGGCTCAAGGCTCCGATTTGCCAGGCCAGGTGGTCAGTCAGAGTTGTGGGCTTGGAGAGGAAGTTTTCAAACGACGGGCGTTCGATCTCCTCCATCTCGCCGCGGGTTCGGTAGCCGGGATCGAGATAATCCTGAAAAAAAGATCCGAAGTCGATCTCTTCGAACGGATCTTTCTTTTCGACCGCGGTGATGGGATTTTCTTCGGTAGAAGTCTTGGTGGTGGCGCGGTCGAGCTCTTCTTCCTTGCGGCCTACCTCATCGATCAACGGAACGGAATCTTCGAGCTCTTCGAGGACCGGATTCTCAACCATCTCGGAATTGATCATGTCCTTGAGCTCAAGTTTGTTGAGCGCGAGGACGGAAACCATCTGCACCAGACCCGGGGTGAGGATCTGGCGCTGGGATAGTTTGACGCTTAATTTGTGCTGCAACAGAACCATAACAGTCAGTAGTCAGTGGCTAGTGGTCCATGTCCAGTCATTGATCGAGTTATCTCCTTCGACTGGACACTGAGCACTGACCACTCTTTCTCACACCAGCGAAAAACTCTCTCCTAAATAAACGCGGCGGACTTCCGGATCGCTAGCCAGTTGCTCGGGCTGCCCGTGACGGAAGATTCTGCCGTCGTCGATGATGTAGGCGCGATCCGTCACCGTAAGCGTCTCGCGCACGTTGTGATCGGTAATGAGTACTCCGATGCCGCTGGCCCGCAGGCCGCTGATGATTTTTTGCAGGTCGAGAACGGCAATGGGATCGATTCCGGAAAAAGGTTCGTCGAGCAAGATGAAGGTCGGGTTGATGCACAGGCAGCGGGCGATTTCCACCCGGCGACGCTCACCGCCGGAGAGGGCATAGCCCCGGTTGTGCCGTATGTGCTCCAAGCCAAGTTCATCGATAAACTTCTCCATCTTCTCGCGGCGCTCGTGCCAGGACATAGGCTGCGCCTCCAGCACCGCGAGGATGTTCTCCTCAACCGTGAGTTTGCGAAAGACCGAAGCTTCTTGTGGGAGATAGCTGATGCCGTACTGGCGTGCCCGCAGGTACATGGGAACGTCAGTGATGTCCTGACCGTCGTACAGCACCCGGCCAGTATCAGGGGGGATCAGGCCAACGATGGCGTAAAAAGTTGTAGTCTTCCCTGCTCCGTTAGGGCCTAATAAACCAACAACTTCCCCCTGCTCGACGCGCAGGCTGACACCATTTACAACGCGACGGCCGCGGTACGATTTGCCAATTTCATCCGTGGCTAGGGTACGCATTTAGCTTGCCATTCACTTGGCCACTCGCGTTTGAGTTACCACAGGAGTACTTGCTTCGCCTTCTACGAGCACCCTATCATCGGCCCTAAAGAAAGTCAACGAAACCCCGGTAATCTTGCCACGTTCGGCATCAAAAATGCTAGGCGGTCCGCCCGTAAGGACAAACTTGTCGTCGGAGGATGTATAAACCAGGGTTTGCCCGTCGGCGTGGCGACCGGGCTGTTGAATCACGACGCGGCCCTGAGCGACCATCCGATCCAACCGGCCCGGGCCAGTAATTGATTGAGGGCTCGAACTTTGGCTTCGAGGCACAAGATAGACGTCCATTTCGTTGGCCGTAGCTTGAAAATCGGTGCCGCGGGCGGTCACGCCTCCATCGTAGTGAGCTTGGCGGTCGCCATCAGCGTACGTGAGCCGGGCTGATGTGATGGTGATGGGGCTGGCTTCGCCAGGGGCCTCTGCAGATTTTGAATTCGGCTTGTGCTCGTCTTTAACCCGAGCCTTCTTTGGCTTGGATTCGTCCGGCTTTTGATCCGGCTGACCCGGTTTCTCCTGAACGAGCACAGTCGAGACCGGATGTGCAGACGTTCCTTGAGCGACCAGGGAGCGATGATCGCGGTCAAACTGGATGGAGGGAGCTTCAATCAGGTTGGCATCCTGCCAGAGGCGGGCGTTCCCCTCATACAGGGCAATCGACGGAGAGTTGTGCGCCGTCATAGTGGCTGCGGTCACGTGAATTGGCGACGAGGACGCGAGTAGGGCGCCGTTGGGTTGCTCCTTGAGATCGTTGTAAGTACTTTTCACATTTCCCTGGGCGATGGCGTCGTCCGTGGCGCGGTTGATGCGAATCGTGTTGGCCGTCGTCATCATGCCGCCATCGGAAACGCGGGGACTGCCGGTGAGCTGAAGAATTCGGTCCGCGGGAGTGTAGTTCGCTTTGTCGGCCCAGGCCTGCGTGCGTTTTTCCGGCGGTTGGCCGTCCGTGTAGGCAACGCTTCCCTGCTGAACGATCGATGCGATCCCTCCCTCAGGAAGAAATGCCGCGTCGAGCGTCTGGCTCCTACTGACGCGGTCAGGCAGGCCCGGCGCGAGGTTGACGATCTTGGCATCGGGCGCGCCGTGCATCGAGGTCAACTTGCCCTTGCCGTCGGGAGTGGCGGCAAATTTTGCTTCGAATCGGCCAGCGGTAATCACGGTACGCTGACCCTGTGCACCGGCGGCGCTTGCGGATTGCGCCGGCGAAATCGTGATCTCAGCAGCGCCCGACGTTTGGGCAAAGTCAAGGCGGCGTCCGTCAGCAACGAAAAAGTCAACCACAGGAGCGGTGAGATCGAAGTTCTGCGGCGCGGAGCCATCCGCTGTGGGAGTGTTCGTGGCCGGAGAATGCTGCGCCAGATGGACTCCCTCGGCGGCGTGAACCTTCTGGAGATCATTCTGGCCGTGGAACAGTTGGCCGCGGAAATCGAGGATCACGAGTCCGGCGTCACCTTGCATGGGCTGAGATCCGGCACGCTCGAGATGCACATTGCCGGTCAGCGTGGCCGTGCGCAACAGGTTTGCCTTTCCCGTGAGTTGGAGTTCGGCTTGATCGGCGCGGGCGCGCATCGGGTCAGCGTCTGGCACTGCGGACTCCGCATTCACGTTGCCCGTAGCCAGGACCCGCTGCACCTCGTTCTCCGGGCCGAGAAAAAATGTCGCTGCCTCCGATTGCAGCGTTCCGGTATCGCGCTTCATCAGCGGATGATCGAGCACGATTTCCCGTGGCTCGCGGGTGATGGTGCCGTGGGCGGCAACGATGGTGGCAGCATTCTCTCCGCTGATCGTCACATGAATCTGCGAGGCCAGCGTCAGCGTCGCAATTTTGCCGGCATAGCGAACGCCCACGGCCCACCCCGTGGCCTGCGGAGTACTGAAATCAACGCGCGATTCGGTAGAAGCGTCGCCGCTATCGCGGTTGAAGACCAGGTCGCTGGTCTTGAGATGGATGGGATTCTTCAGCTCTCTCGGAGCGGCCTGATCGGGCGCGGCGACGCCGGCGGGGTTGGCCTGC
The DNA here is from genome assembly GCA_035272245.1 of Candidatus Sulfotelmatobacter sp. Classification (GTDB taxonomy): domain Bacteria; phylum Acidobacteriota; class Terriglobia; order Terriglobales; family Acidobacteriaceae; genus Sulfotelmatobacter. The sequence goes on from DATEQW010000150.1 coordinate 28,387, forward strand.
AGATCAATCTGCACTTCGCCGCGGGCAGTAACGTTGCCGGACTTCGGATCGAAGGTGAAATTGTCGCCGTAGATCTGATCGAAGCGCGACGTGTCGCGACCGTAGAGAATGATGGTGACATCCTGCAGATCGGCCCGTCCGTTGAGCTTGAATTCCTTCACGCTCTTAGCCCGGATGGTAAAGACCGTGCGTCCGGCCTCGGATTTTGAAAACTGAAAGCCGCTGGCGGTTTGCTTGATGTCGTAGGAGATCTTCCCGGGAAATCCTTTGAGGATGCTGAACTGGCGCAAGCGGGCATAGAAATACATGCCTGCAACCACCGCGATGAACAGCACGGTGATGACGGCCAGCCAGCGTCGTAATCGGTAGACCGGGAGCGGCATCGCAAGTCCAGTCTAATGCAAGCCGCAGGAATCAAAGCGGGTGCCCCGTCCTTGTCCCGCGTTCTTTGCGGGAAAGGACGGGGGTTTTGGCTTCCGATCCGCGCTCCCTATTGCCGCTGGGTGATCTAAACTTAGAGTCCGATGATTCCGGAAAAGCCGCCACTTCTCGATCTGCAGCACATTCGCGTCATGCGCGGGCAGAAAATCGCGCTCGATGACTTTAGCTTGCGCATCCGTGCCGATGAGCATATCGCGATTCTCGGGCCGAATGGCTGCGGCAAGTCCACGCTGATCAAAACGATTACGCGCGAGTGCTATCCGGTCGTGAAGGAAAACTCGTCGATGGCGATCCTGGGGCAGGAACGCTGGGACGTGTTTGATCTGCGCACGCTTCTCGGCGTCGTTTCGAACGATCTGATGCTCTCCTGCACGGGGGACGCCAGTGGACGCGATGTCGTGCTGTCGGGATTTTTCAGCAGTGTAAGGGTCTTTCCTCACCACACGGTCGACCCCAGGCACCGAGAGCTGGCCGACGCCGCGCTGGCGCAGCTGAAGGTTTCCTACCTGGCGGACCGGCCAGTTTGTGAGATGTCTTCAGGAGAAGCGCGGCGCGTGCTGATCGCGCGGGCCCTCGTGCATAATCCGCGGGCGTTATTGTTCGATGAGCCGTGCAACTCTCTCGATCTCGCGGCCCAGCAAAGTGTTCGGCAAACTATGCGGGCGCTGGCGAACTCGGGAATTGGAATTGTTCTGGTCACTCACGAACTGGGCGACATCATTCCAGAAATCGAGCGCGTGGTTCTGATGAGCCGGGGACATATCGAGGCCGACGGGCCCAAAGAACAAATTCTGCAGGCTGAGCGGCTGGCGGCGGTGTTCAGCGCGCCATTGGAGATCGCCCGTCGCGACGGTTATTACCAGATGTGGTGAGGGCTGGACTTTTTCAATCCGCCGCAGGGCTGGCGTAAGTCAGATTTTTCTTGGTTTCTTCCGAGGCTTTCTTTTCACTCTTGAAATCGCGCAGTGTAAGTTCCAGTCCGCCGAAATCGGGGTGATCGTTGTGGCCGATGGTGAAGGCGATATCGATGGCGTCTCCCGCTAGCAGCGGGGACTGCTGTAGGCGGTCGGCCATGTTCCAGCCGAGGGCGTCGAAGACAGGTCTTAGTTGCCGTTTCTCAGATCTCAGTTCCTGAATCGCCTCGGCTTTTTCGCTGCGGCGGATTGCGGCGCCGTCGGGATGGCAGCTTGGCGTAGTCAGGATCGCGATCGCGGAAAGTTCTTGCTGAGCAGATTCTCTTTCTCCGGCTTTCAATTTCAACTTAACGTGCTTGTCTTTCAGGATTTTGGGCGGCGCGATTAACTGGACGTTGCGGGCGGTGAATGCCGGCTCGTGATTTCCGGTTCCATAAGGTTCGAGCAGACTCAGCATCTGGAAAAGGGCGGGAGTGATTTCGCTGAGATCAAGTTCCGCTTCGACATCGAGCACGGGATCGAAATCGACTGCGGTCAGGCGTGTGCGGGCGAAGGCATCGAGTTCAGCTCGCAGTTGCGCAACATTGGCCGAAGGCATGGCGAAGCCGCAGGCGTGGGAGTGTCCGCCATAGCGGGTGAAAAGATTGTGCGATGATTCGACGGCTTCGAGCAGATGAAAAGGTCGAATGGAACGGCCGGAACCGAAGGCTTCTTCTCCATCGCTTGAGATCACGATCGCAGGCCGGTGGTAGCGTTCGACGATGCGCGTGGCGGCAATGCCGATGACGCCGCGATGCCAGCCTTCGCCATCCACCACAATACAATAGGCCTCGCAGAGCGCCGGATCGCTGGCGATGCGCTCATCGATCGAGAGCAGGATGCGGCGCTCTTCCTCCTGACGCTCGGCATTGAGGCGATCCAGCTTCCCGGCCAGCAGCCGGGCGCGATCTGCATCTTTCACGCTGAATAGCTCAATCACGTCGCGGGCAACATCCATGCGTCCGGCAGCGTTGATGCGCGGCGCGATGCGGAAAGCAACTTCGGTGGAGTTGGGCGGACGCTTGGTGGAAATCTGTGCGACCTCAAGCAGTGCTTTCAGGCCGGGATTTACAGCGCGGCGGAGGGCTTCCACGCCGAGGCTGGCAAAGACACGATTTTCGCCAGTCAGCGGAACGGCGTCCGCGATGGTCGCGATGGCAACCACTTTCATGAAGGACAGCAAGAGGCGCGTCTGATCTTTCTCCGGCAAGCGGCGCTGCATGAGTCCCTGCGCCACTTTGAACGCAACGCCCGCGCCGCAGAGCTGCTTGTAGGGATATTCACATCCCGCCTGATTGGGATTGACGACCGCACACGCCTTCGGTACGCCATCCGGGCCGGGAAGGTGATGATCGGTGACAATGAGATCGACGCCGAGGCGATGCGCGGTTTCCGCGGGAGCAAAAGCGCGGATGCCCATATCGACGCTGATGATCAGGCGAATGCCGGCGGCGGCGGCGCGCTCGATTACGTCGTCGCGCATGTCGTAACCTTCGCGAATCCGGTGCGGGACATGGAAGTCGGCCGTGCCGCCGCAGAGTTCAATCGCCGTTTTAAGAATGATGACGGCCATCGTGCCGTCGACGTCGTAATCGCCGTAGATCAGGATGGGATCTTTGCGTTCGATGGCAGCATCGAGGCGATCGACAGCGCATCGCAGGCCGGTCATCTGCTCGGGCGAATGTAGGTGATCAACAGAAGGCGTGAGAAAAAGCGCAGCGGACTCGGCGTCGGTCAATCCACGGCGGATCAGCAGGCGCGCCAGAGTTCGTGACGCGGCGTCACGTTGTGAGGCATTTCGAGCGTCACGGTTAAACGGAAGTTGAGGCAGATCGCAGAGAGCGGCGGCGAGAGTCTGCACCTGCGCCGGATCTGCCGCAGCCAGTTCCCAGCGGGCGTTTCCTCGCACAGTTAGGTCTCGTCGTCCTGATCCGGTTCGTCGATGGGGATGCCGCCGAAATCCTCCGACATTTCCAGCAGGCGCTGGTAGCGCTCGTACCACTCGGTGCTCACTTCGCACAGAAACATCGATCCCTGATAAGCCCATCCGAGTTGCAGAAACCCGATCTTGCCGGTGTGAGCGCGCAGCCAGCGCGCGTCTTCTACGTCGTCGCCGTCGGAAAATTCGGAGTGCGAAAGGCGCTGCACCAGTTCGTCCAGTTCCTCGCGCTCCAGCTTCCAGGAGTGCATGGTGAGGAATGGAGCGCCCGCGCTCTTGGCGAGTTCGACGAAATCCTTCCAGGCGTCGGGATTGTCCCCGGTCTCCCACATGACGCACTGCACCTCTTCGTAGTCCACGTAGCCGTGGAAGCGGCTCATGCCATGGCCCTCGATGAAGGCAATCATGTCGTCTTTAATGATGGTTAAATCTTCTGGGGTGGGTGACATAGCAAATTCGGCTTACGACTGCATTGTAAGCTGTTGGAAGCGAAGGTGCCAGCGGCGAGGCTCGACTGCAACGAAACGCCGCGCGAAGAAGCGCCCTAGGCGCTCTTCCCGAGTGCTCTCCACTTCTCATCAACTAGGACGACTGAGGTCTCTATCTGGCGTTCGGGAATAATCCAGTACTTCTTCAGGAGCCGATTTTTCTCCGAGGGACTCACCAATTGAAAGCCGTGCTTTTCGTAAAAGCGAATTGCCCAGGCCGCATCCGCCCAGGTGCCGATCAGCACGGGGCCCTCTGTAAGCCCCCGCAAATGAGATAGCAGTTGTCCTCCGATTCCCTGCTTCTGGTTGCCGGTACGAACATAAGCGTGGCGGATGAGAGTCACGTCCTGGACGCCTTGAATTCCCATTACTCCGGCCAACTCCCCGGCCTCCTCGCAACCCCAGAACACGACATCATCATCGATTTCATGTCGCAACTTCTCGCGAGACATGTACGGTTCTGTCCAGCGATCCGCGGGGATAATCCCTTTATAAGCTTTCGCACCATCGTTGATGATGCTCCAGATCAGATCAAAATCGCGATCGTCACATCGGCGAATCATGAATAACGCAACCTCCCGGCCCCAGCACGCCGTGTTACACTCTATGGTTCACAACCAAACCCCTGCTGACACAGGACATTCTACCCGCACATGCTTCTTTCCAAGGAATATGTGGGCTACCTGGCCCGCGAAGTAACCAAGAAATTGATTGCCGGCAAGGCGATCGAAACCACCGCCGTGCCCAAGGTGACCGAGCGCGTGCACGCAGCGCTGCTCGAGGAACTCACGCTGGAGGACCGCATCAACGATGAGGTGCGGGTCATCCTCGAAGCCTACTCGGAAGAAATGAACAAGACCGGGGCCAACTACCAGGAGATGTTTCGCAAGGTGAAGAGCGAACTGGTGCGCAAGTACAAGGCGGTGCTGTGAGACTGAGCCGCGATAAAGTCAACGTGCTAGCCCGGGCGGTAGCCGACGCCCTGAAGACGATGGACGAAGTGGATTTCATCGAGGACCCCAACACCATCCGGCAGGAAACCCGCAAGATTCTCGAAGACCTTCTCAATCAGGAAGCAAGAATCGATCAGGCCGCCCGGCTGAAGATCGAGAGCCAGAAGCGAACCATCCTCGAAGGCTCGCAGGAGTGGGACATTCTTTACCGCAAGTACTACAACGAGGAAGTGAAAAAGCTGGGCATGTAATCGCGCCAAGCGACGACTCCGGCTGGGTAACTTGCACCCGAATGGACGTTCGTAATTTGCCAGCCTGCTCCCGCCGTAGTGAAATCAGTTTGCCCGCCACTTCATACTAGGCACCTTTGGTCCATCCCGGACAGAAGCACGCCTCCGCGAAACCTCAACTCTGGCCAACAGGAAGATGTCGGAGTAGTCATGTCCGGGCTCAGAGCAACCATTCTCTGCATTGACGACCACCTGAACGGACTCATCGGCCGAAAGATGTTGCTCGAAAACAACGGCTACGAAGTCCTGGAGGCCACGGGCGGAGACGAAGGCCTGAAGTTGTTCGCCTCGCACTCGGTAGACGCAGTGGTTCTCGACTACCAGATGCCCGGAATGAACGGGGACGTGGTTGCCAAGAAGATGAAGAGCGTCAAGTCGCACGTCCCAATCATGTTGCTATCCGCCTACGGACCATTACCGAAGAGCAAACTCGAGGCCGTGGATACCTTCCTGTCTAAGTCCCAACCGCCAACCATGCTCTTATCAACCCTGCAAGATCTACTGAAGACCCGACCCAAAACCTTTTTCAGCCATTGGCTCGATACGTGGAGAAGCCGGAATCAAGGAGTAAAGCAATGAATTTGTTGAAGCTGTTTCTCGGACGAGGTTGCTCGCATCGGTTTACCTGGCCGCGCATCGATAACCATGGCCGTCATTATCAGATCTGCCTCCTGTGTGGGACGGCATACGAATATGACTGGAGAATGATGCGGCGCACCGATCGGTTACTAGTGGCGGATGTACGCCACGCGTAAACCGGACCGGTTCTTCCGTAACCTCCCATTTTCCGGGCATCGATCCCATACTCAGATGAGCCTCCATGCCGTACCTTCCCCAGCCGCGCGCCACCCGGCGCGCCCCGCGCACCAGTTTCGCCGAAACTACCCCCGTCGTCCTACGCTGCAAGGATGGTCGTCGCGTACCCGGCAAATTGCAGGTCATTTCTCTCTCTGGCGGCTTGCTCTGCCTGCCTCAGCCGCTAGATCAGGGCTCCCAGGTGAAGGTGATGTTTCTCACCCGAAAAGGATCGGTGCTTGGCGCCGCGGAAATGCTGAGTCCGATCTCCTGGGGTACTCAGCCGTTCAAGTTCGTCAAACTCTACGATGACGACGAGCGCAGGCTGGACGCGGCGATACAGTTGTCCGTGGAGCAGAACCGCCTTCAGCGCGTACAGATGGATAATCCCAGGGCTTGGTGATCGGAGTGGCGGAGCGCTTCACCGCTAGCAGCAGCCCGCCATGGTTCCACAAAAAGCCCCGCGCATTTCGCGCAGGGCCCGCTATTTCCGCTACTACTCTGCCATTTTTACTTACGCGCGACGACGTAGCTCAGTTCGGGTTCGAACTTCCACATACTCCATTCCGTGCTCTCGATCAGCGACGACACCTTGGCTAGAAAGGCCTTATATTCCACAGCGCTCATCCCTTTCTCGGTGCCAACCGGTCCATCCAGGTCCGCCCAACCGTTCAGACCCAGGTAGCTGTGAAATTCATTCGAAGGCGTCCCAAACCGCGCCACGGCAACCCCGTAGTCGGTGGCGCCGGACTTCTTCATCGCCGGCACAATCTGGTCGTGGAAGACAGCCTTCATTTCTTCCATTTTGCCCGAGATGACTTTGGTCCTGGCAACCCGCACCATCGGCGGAATCTGGTTCGAGCGAATCATCATCTCGGGCTGCATTTCGTCGACCCAGGTCTCGAGACTCTCGGTCACCGAGTCTAGGCGTTCAAAGAGCCTGGCCATGTCGGCCTCTACCGGCTTCAGCTTCGGATCCTGCTCATCGATTTCCTTCCACTTCACTGAGTACCAGACCACTGCGTGTTGCGCCGGTCCACTCGCAGAGGACTCCCACACGGTGAATCCCTGTTCTGACCCTGCTTTTTTCACCGTCGCGGCATAATCTTTTACGGCTGCTTTCCAGTTTTCTTCCTGGCCCAATTTCACTTTAACGAACAAAACCGTGCGGATGTTGCCTTGTCCCCAAGCTGGTATGCAGAAGGCGGTCAATGCCATTGCAATCAGCACACATCGGTGAAGCAGAAACGGTTTTTTCATAGGTAGGCTCCTGGCCTCGGGAAAGCGATTCGCACCTCTCGACAGCCGGAAAACAATTAGGTTGTGTGGGTGCTGAGGCGGCGCAAGTATACACGTTATCGTTAAGAACGACAGGGTAATCTGCGGTCTTGAAAAAAGGCCCCGCGCATGGTGCGCGAGGCCAGGGGTCAGGAGGACCCAGCAAAAGTTTATGCGGCTTCCCGGCGCTGCTGAATGGTTTCCAGGTGCTGGCGATACTTCTGCGCATTGCCCACGATCTTGCGCTGCGCCAGGCTGTTCACCCACAAGTCGCGCGCAATGTTGCGGCGTTCGCGGCGGGTACCCACCGTGCCCCGGTTCCGGAGATTGGTGGGGTGCTTCTCTGCCGTAGTCTGTTGCCAGCCATTGCCCGAAGTTACGTTGAAAGTCCCGATGTAACCGCCCGCCAGCAACTGCAGCGGATTTTGAATCTTGTTCAAGCGATCGAATTGGGTCGAGCTTTCGGTGTGGAAGCTTTCAAACCAGGCTGGGTAGACGAAGTCTGAAACCAGAATGTTGTCGATGGAATAGCCGAAGCTGTCGTCCTCGCAGGCGTCGCAAACCTCGTAGGCGTAAAGAATTCCCGCGGTATTGTTGTTCTGCACGAAGACTGTGAGATTGATGTTCGGATCGCCCAGCATCTCGAGCAATTCGTGGCTGGCGGTGACCGTCCACGAAGTTCCGGCTTTCAGATCGCTAGCCGCAAACACTTTGCCAATCGGCAGCCCTTCGGTCGTGAGGTCGTGGTAGCCCAGAGCGTTGGCCTGATCGGAATCGTCGAGCAGCACTAGCCACCAACTCCCGGTTGTGGGCTGCGTGCCTTTGGGAGTGATGATGAGTTCAGCGTCGGCGGCCCAAACCGGGCGAAAGTCGTTGGTGACTTGTTTTTGGAGTGCGGCTACGGCCGCCGTGACATCCGCGTCAGCCAAAACGGTGCTCTCGTTGATGACTGAGATCTGTATGGTGGGCGTTTGGGTGTGAGTGGTTTGCGGCATATAGCTTATCTCCTAGAAAACTGATTCGGAGAACGCGCAGCTTTAAGCTGCGTGACTCTGTGGTGAAAAGCTTATACGCTGATCATGCGCGGGCGAGCAGTTTTGCAATTTAAAATTGCAGTGGAGTTCCAAATTGGAACTGCGACTGCCGCGACTAGAACCATGCTCCGTTTCGACGAAATCACGGCCCCTGTCACGCAAGCTGCGAAGGACGCGGGCTTCGATCTCGCCGGCATCGCGCCGGTGGACGCTTCGCCGGAGCTGGAATACTTCCCTAAGTGGATTGCCGAAGGCCGCGCCGGAGAGATGAAATATCTCGAGGGGCGCGATGAGCAAGGCCGATTGAAGCGCGCGTCTCTGGCACACGTCGCTCCGTGGGCGCGCAGCGTGGTAGTTTGCGCCATCAACTACAACACAGCGCAACCTTATTCCACGCAGGTTGCGGATCAAGCTGCTCAAGGACGCGGCTGGGTTTCACGCTATGCCTGGAGCGGGCACGATTATCACGATTCGGTGCTCGAGCGGCTTCGCCGGGTTGAGAGCGCCGTGAGAAAAGCAGCCGCCGCCAATGACGTAGTGACCCGCTCCTATGTGGACACCGGACCGATTGTGGAGCGGGTGGTCGCGAAGTACGCGGGTATCGGATGGATCGGCAAGAACACCTGCCTCATTAACCAAAAGCTCGGATCGTGGCTCTTCCTCGGCGTCATCCTTACCTCGCTCGAGCTCGAAGCCGGATTGCCCGCGCCGGATCGTTGTGGCACCTGCACTCGCTGCATTGACGCTTGTCCCACGGATGCACTGATTGCGCCCTACCAACTCGATTCCAATAAATGCATCGCTTATCTCACCATTGAAAAACGCGGCTCGATTGCGGAAGACCTTCGCTCCGGGATGGGCCGGCATATTTTCGGCTGCGACATTTGTCAGGATGTTTGTCCCTGGAACCGGAAAGCCCCGGCGACAGACGCGAAAGAATTTCAGCCGCGTCCGGAGTTGGTGAATCCGGCGCTCGACTGGCTGGCCGAGATCAGCGCAGAAGAATTCCGCACAACATTTCGGGGCTCGCCGCTGAACCGGACCAAACGCACCGGCCTCCGGCGCAACGCAGTCATCGCCATGGGTAATAGCGGAGACGAAAAATTTATCCCGCTGCTCGAGCGAATGAAAAGCGATGACGACCACGCAATTTCCGAGAGTGCCGCCTGGGCCGTCGAAAAGCTGCGCCAGGGTGTGAAATCCGCCTGATTCAAACTTTTCATCGCGCTGTCACAAATCCATATCTGCCGATTTTTCTATAACATACACACCCCCTCCATCAATTCACGGTTGACTTGCTGACTTCGGTAACTCGCAACCCGCACTACCGGCAACTAATCTTTGGACACGGGGTTTTTATTCAGCAGTTCCGCGTAGGAATGGGTATGCCATGTCTGGGGAGATTACGGCGCGCGCTAAGCACTGTCTCGGTGCTGGCGGTGATGTTCGCCTCGTCCTCGTTGGCCAATGCCTCGGCCACGCTTCTGCTCGAAGAGCCTTACGGCAAGCTGGGATTCTTCACCGCTACCGGCCACGCGGCCGTGTATTTATCCGGCGTGTGTGCGGAGACGCCGCTGGTGCTGCGCGCCTGCGCTCCGGGTGAACTCGGCTCGGTGATCAGCCGCTATGACGGAGTGCGCAGCTACGACTGGGTGGCGATCCCGCTGATTCCATATCTCTACGCGGTCGAAAAGCCGGAAGACATTCCGCTGTTTGTGGATCCAAAGCTGGTCAACTTTCTCCGCGACCAGTACCGGCGCAAATATCTGCAAGAGGTCGCTCCCGATCTAAGCACCGGAGAAACTCCCGGCGGAAATTGGTATGAGCTGGTGGGTTCAGCGTACGACCGGGCATCCTACGCCTTTGAAATCGAAACTACCGCGGCACAGGACGAAGCTTTCATCAGGGCATACAACGAAGCCCCGAACCGTTCGCACTTCCGTACGGTCTCCCGCAACTGCGCCGACTTTGCCAAGGGCGTGATCAATTTCTATTACCCGAAGGCGCTGCATCGCAGCTTCGTAGCCGACGTCGGGATCGCAACTCCCAAGCAGATGGCGAAGACCATCGTGAAGTTCAGCTCGCGCCATCCAGAGTTGGAGTTCTCGCGTTATGTCATCCCGCAAGTGCCGGGTAGCGCCGCGCGCAGCACGGCAGTTCACGGAGTGGTGGAGTCGTTCTTCAAATCCAAGAAATACATCGTTCCCAGCGCAGTGGCGAGTCCCGTATTTGCCGGTTGCGTGGCGGCTGTGTACGTCGGTACCGAAGCAGGCCGCTTCGACCCCGCCAAAAAAGCGCTGGTTTACAGCGCGGATCGCAGCCTGGAACCGCCGATCGGGGCGGAAGATCGCCGATCCTATGAACTCGAGCTGAACCATCTGGTCGCGGCAGAGTCGCTGAAAACGAGCACCACTCACGTGGAGAAGACCCTGGCGCGCATGATGAACGCCGGCGCACCGGGCTTTGATTCCGAGGGACGTCCCGTGCTGCGGATGCGCATTGGCGACGAAGAGGTAAACCTGGGCGTCGCGGAAGGCAACATCTTCGCCGCGGCATCTTCCGGGCGACTCGCACAACAGCTTCTGGAAGCCCGTCTGCAGGAGGAATTGCGTCGAGGAAATCCCAAGGTTTCAGTAAACGACGTTGCGCGCGACTGGACGCTACTGCAAAAGGCTGTGAACGCTCCCGAAAATCAAGTCGCCGCGCGGGATGCGAGACCGTTGCAAGCCGGCTCGCTGTTACGCTGGGCTCCCACCGGCAACCGGCCCTGATCTGTTGTTCCTTCCTCGCCGATTAAGATCCTAACGATCCTCCGCCCACAATCTAGCCTGTCGACTCCTAGACGTTCTACTGCTGGTCCGGAGCAGGTTGAGGCTGGTGCGGAGGTGGCGCGCTAGGAGGCGTTGGGACTCCTGGTTGACCTGCCTGTTGCTGCTGCTGCATCTGTAGTTGGCGCTGCTGCATTTCCTGCAACAATTGCTGCGGAGTCTTTACCCCCGGCTGGTCCCCGGGCTGGGTCTGTTCCGCCTCAGCCGCGCTCTGGTCAGCGCTTTCGTCGCTTGCACTCTCATCCGCTTCGGCTTCGGCGGCAGCAGCGTCGGCCGGGTTGGCGGCCGGAGGCGGACCTCCGTTGGCGGCCGCAGCCGCTTCCGCAGGGGTTGGAGTGTCCGGCGTCTTTGCCACCAACACCACCCGCACCAGAGCGTTGGCGTCTGCTGGCGATCCCAGAAGAATGTAGTTGAAGCGTGATCCATTCAGCAGTTCGGCCATCACCTCCCGGGCCGGCGCGGGACCCAACCGGGTCACCACACGTTCCGTGGCGGTGGCGGGAATATCAATGTCTGCGGAGGTGTGCTTGCGAACGCCACGCAGAATGTCTCCCAGTGTAGAGTTCGGCGCCACAATGGTGAGCAGTCCATCCTGGTAACTTACGTCCGGAGCAACTGCGGGAATCGCATCGAGTGGAACCTGGGGGACGGGGCCTCGCGTTCCTGAAGGCAACGGGGGCGGCACGACGGCCTTCTTCTTGTGTACACGATGAGTTGTCGGCGCATTCTGCGTATCTGCCCGCCCCACTGCGGGCAGACACAGAACGCCGACCACCACTAACCCAGTAAGCTTCAATCCCGTACTCATGAGAACCCCTCCACTTTGATCCTTATTCTTGGGGAGACGGTGGCTATGTTAAGAGCAATTCTAGCACCGCTTTCCACTCCGACTGGATCGCCGTGGCCGCTCCACCGCTTCTTTACCCGATAGAACGTATTGACTTTACGCTCTTGCGAGGCGACCTTTTATGCAGGGCACGCCGTTGGATGTGCAATGTTTTGCGCTCCTTGGAATTTTCGCTGGAGCGTACAATTTCTCGTGGGGGCGGAATGAAGAGCTTCTGTGCACGCCAGTTTCCGAAACGCTGGCTCCTCGGATGTAGCGTACTCGCCGTAATCACTTGCAGTGCCGCGAACCTGTTCGCAGAAAATTGCGTGACCGCGAGCGACATGGACCCCGCCACGCGCACGGCCCTGCTCTCCGCCGGCCAGCGCTATTTCGACTTTATCGCCAAGAATGACGCGGCATCGCTCCGGCAAAATGCCATCCCGGCCCTGGCCTCGGATTTTTCCGGGATCGAAGCCACGGTCAAGGATAACCAGTCCGCATTAGCCGGATCGAAAGGAACGGCTCGTCCGCCGTTCTTGCTGGAGGCCGATGGCACGGCGCCCATCCCTCGCGCGGAATTTTATTGCGGAGTGTTTGGCAGGAACGGCCAGACCACCGACAGCGCAGCTTTCTATCTGAACAATCTTCCCCCCGGCAAGTATGCAGCGGTCATTTTCGATGCGCCTTCCTCCAAGGGCGCCTACACCGTCTCTCTCATCTTGCAGCAAATCGCTTCCGACTGGAAGCTGGGAGGCCTTTACATCAAGGCTGCGCAGACCGGCGGCCACAACAGCGATTGGTTCCTCACCCGTGCCCGCGAATTCAAAACCAAGGGCCAGGCCCACGATGCGTGGCTTTACTATCTGGAGGCACGCTCGCTGATTTCGCCGTTACCGTTCATGAGCACGGCCGCGACCGACAAGCTTTATGACGAATCGCAGAAAGCGCAGCCGGCCGATTGGCCCGCGGACGGCAAAACGGTAGACCTTTCCGCCGGAACCACGACCTACAAGCTCGTCGATCTTTTTCCTGAGGTCGTGGGCAGTGATTTGGATTTAATTGTGAAGTATCAGATAGCGGACGTTTCCAATACGAGTCTCGCGTATCAAAGCAACATTGCGGTGATGAAAGCTCTGCTGTCGAAATACCCGGAGCTGCGCGATGCGTTCACGGGGGTCGTGGCGCGCGGCGTGGACCCAAACGGTCACGACTACGGCACGCTGCTCGCGATGAAGGATATCAAGTAGCGGAAGGCAGTTCTCAGTTCCTAGTTCTCAGTTCTGCGCTCGCGCGCCTCCCTGCTGGTCCAGCGTGCATTCCTTCGGATCTTTGTCATCCCGCAGGCCTAGAAATACCGGAGCCCGTAACTTCGGGCCCGCACCGCTCATGGTTCCGTCGGTCCACTCGGCGTACTCGATCTCGGCGACCAGCTCCGGCTTTACCCAGTACACTTTTCGCAGCGCTTCCACTTCCCCATAAAACGGGTTCTTCTTGGTCTCCCGTTTCTTCAGCAGTTTCCAAACCTCTTCGAGCGACTTCTGATCAAAGCCGCTGCCCGCCTGTCCCACGTGAATCAGCCGCCCCTGCTTGTCATAGAGCCCGAGCACGATCGAGCCGAAGTGGGCGCGGCTGCCCTCCGGCTCGGTGTATCCGCCAATCACGCATTCCAGCCGGTGCGTGATTTTGATTTTCAGCCATTCGCGGCTGCGCCGCTCCTGATAAATGCTGTCGCGTTTCTTGGCCAGGATTCCCTCCAGCCCTTTCTTGCGCGCGATTTCAAACAGTGCCTTTCCCTGCTGCTCGTAGTGATCGGAATAGCGCAGCGCATCGCCCGCCACCAGCACCGATGCTAATTTCTTCTTGCGCTCCTCCAGTTGCACACGACGCCAATCGTAACCGTCCAGATAAAGCAGATCGAACGCGTAGTACAGCACCGGCACATCCGCATTGGTGGCGCCGCGCCGGCCACCCGGACGAAAGCCGGTTCGCTGCTGCATTAGGCTGAACGACGCTCTTCCCTGCTCATCAAGCGCAACCACTTCACCATCGAGGATCGCATTCTTCGCTTTGACGAATTGCGGCATATCTTTCAGTTCGGGATAGCGCTCGGTCAGTTCGTTCTGATTCCGCGAAACCAGCCGGACTTTTCCATTCTCGATAAATGCCACAGCCCGGTA
>DATEQW010000151.1:0-59580 GCA_035272245.1 Candidatus Sulfotelmatobacter sp.
CTTTGCGCCGGAATACTCCAGCGTTTTAGCTCGACTTTGGAATGGAACCTTGGACAGCAGAAAATTATTGATCATCAAAGCGTCGATACCGGAGCAGTGATAGCTTCGAATCGCATCGAGAGGACTCACGACCAGCGGTTCGCCGAAAAGATTGAACGATGTATTGATAAGGATCGGCGCCGGAGCATACAAGCCAAAATGTTTCAGCAAGCCCCATAGCTCCGGGTTGACGCGCCTCTCCACTAGATGCAGGCGAACAATGTTTCCCGGAAGCACAAATGCCTCCGGCAGGCACTGTACGTCGGGACGCACTCGCGCCATCGAACTCATCGAGCGGCAAAGACGAGAACACTCGAAATAGTTCGGTGCATCCTCCTCGGGAACCGACAGGGCAAAGGGCCGGAACCATTCTCGATGCTTGATAAAGTCGTTGAGATTTTCTTTGACGTACGGAGCCCATGGAGAAGCCAGGACACTGCGGTTGCCAAGCGCGCGCGGACCGAATTCCGCGGCACCCTGAAACCATGCGATGATCTTGCCCGCTTGCAGAAGCTCCACCACAGCGTCGGACCTGCGCTCCTCAGTCGTCTGCAACGACGCACGCGCCTTGCAGTTGTCCAGGATATCTTTGATCTCGGGCCGCCTGTACGAAGGTCCGAGGTAGACGCTGTTACAGGTTTCGGTGCGCGGTTCTCCTAGCACCTGATGATGCAGAAGCAGCGCAGCGCCCAGCGAGCATCCAGCGTTTCCAGAAGCAGGCGGCACAAAAACTTGATTCAGTCCCAGACTTTGTTCGAGCGCGTGAACCAGCAGTGGATTCTGATATAAACCACCGGCAAGACAAACCGCATCGATTCCCTGCTGCTTGCGAAATTTCTGTACGCTTGCGATAACGATCTCAGTACAGACTTGCTGAACAGTTGCGGCCAAGGCGCGCCGCTGCTCGTCGCTCAATGAATGGTCTGGGTCCGCAATTCCGATTCGTCGACGAAACTTCGATGACAGTACAAAATGCCCACCCGCTCCATGGCTAAGGTAGCTGGGATCAATGCGGGGCAAACCATCGGCGCTCTTACGCAACATGTCGTGAAAAACGTCGCGATATTCCGGCTTGCCCTCGAGGCTGAGCCACTGCGTCTTGTGCTCATCGGCATGCGGAGTGAATCCGAGAAGGCCGGTAACCTGCGAATAGAGCCAAGCTAGAGAATGCGGATATTGCATGCTCCGCATGGGTCGAATGCGGCTTCCCGTGCCCACAGCGAGCATGGCAGACCTGCCATCGCCTTCTTCGTCCATGGTAAGAATCAGGGCACGGTCAAACGGCGACAGAAAAAAGGCATTCGCGGCATGGCAGAGATGATGCTCGAACTGGACAACTTTTGCAGCATCTACTTCGTTGGGATGCCGCAGAAGGCGAAGGTTACCCAAATCACGCGCCACACGGCCGATCTCACTGACCTGGCAATATGCGGCCGCTATTGGCGAGAAGGGGAAAATTCTTGCGCCTGCCAAGGATCGGCGAAGCCACCCTTGCAAGGGACGACTGGAGACGGCCAAGTAATCTAGATCGCGCCAGCTCACGCCAGCGCTTCGCAAACAGAATTGAATGGCGGCATCCGGCAGGCCGCTCGTGCTCTTCGTGCGCAGGAGCTTGCTTTCTTCCACCGCGGCGCGAACTACGCCATCCTCCAGCAACGCAGCTGAGGTGTCGTGGGTAAACGACGATAATCCGAGGATGCGCATATCGGCAGAAGACTTACTTCAATCCCGATACTTCTACCCGCCGCAGCGACTCTGCGTTTGGGGCAGGCTGGGCTGATGGCGGTTGCTCGGCGTCAGCACTCTGATAACGCCGGCGCTTGAACGAGCGGTATCGATCCAGCCAGCTGATCGGAGCATAGCAGTACACAAGCGCGGTGAATCCATCCAGTATCCGCAAACTGCGGAACAGTAGATCATCCAGAAACCTCTGGGCTGCGCCGGGATATCCGGAAACCGATCGCTGTGATTCCGGGTACTGCGGCCACGTACCGCCGTATCGCTTCTTCCAGTAGCTAACGTAGCGATCAATTTTCCGCTTCAGGTGCGGTGGCAAAACTTCCTCGCGCTTGGTGGATGCCAAGATTTCTTCCTGCTTGACCAATTCGTGGTGAGAACCTTCATAGATTGCAGAACGGTCAGAACCGTGCAGAGAACACATCCTGGAATCGAAGGGTATCCCGAGAAAATCACACGCGCCGGTCATCACCCTGGTTGAATTCTGAACCATTTCTTCGTATTGAATCTGGTGCACGGGAATCTTCTGGGCCAACAACGCATCGCACTCTTGCTTTAGCTTGTGACAGCCAAGGATTGCTCTGTGCGCAATTCCGGGTTTGGAAAAAAACGAAGAGCCCTTGCGCGCCCGGATAATGCTGCGGCAAATGTCCGCTGGATTTCTCCAGATGATAATGAAGCGGGCTCCGGAAAATTCGCGCGCCAACGTCTGCAAGGAATCGAAGTAGTCCGGCGATTTTTCTCCGAAGACCGCAGCTGGGCCGGCGTACTCCTTCCAAACCGCCATCGCACCGGTAGGGAGGTCAGGAACGATCGCTGGGATTTTATCGGGGCGGATGTGGTGACGGCTAAGAGCGGAATTCCAAAATTCCCATCTTGCCAACCAGTCTTTCTTGCTGCCTTTGCGGGAAAAAAGCGGACGCAAAAGCGGCAGATCGCCCTCGTACATGAGAGCGATCTGCGGATGCTGATTAAGCAGAGTGTAGAGCAGCGAGGTTCCGGAGCGCCACATTCCTATAACGAACAGAGGTCCGGACTCGGCAGTACTCGACATATAGGAATCCAGCCAACTCATCATTTTGCGTCAGCGGTAACGGCCTGTTGCACTTGGGAGGCAATCCACGGATAAGTGTTCGCCAAACCTTGCTCCAGGCGGATGGACGGCTCCCAACCCAACACCTCGCGCAAGCGCGTGTTATCGCTGTTGCGGCCACGCACACCTTGTGGTCCGGTGAGGTTGTGCCGTTTGTTGATTTTCTTGCCAGCTACCTTGGCAACCAGGTCGACCAACTCGTTGATCGTGACCAGTTCATCGGTGCCGAGATTCAGCGGCTCGCGATAACCGGAAGCCATAAGGCGAATCAGGCCCTCGACGCAATCGTCGACGTGCATGAACGAACGCGTCTGCTCACCATCACCCCAAACTTCGATCTCATCGCCACTTTGAGCCAAAGCAACTTTGCGGCTGATGGCTGCGGGCGCCTTCTCTTTTCCGCCTTCGTAAGTTCCGAGCGAACCATAAACGTTGTGGAAACGCACGATCGAGGTTTCGAAACCGTAATCTTTGTAGTAGTAGCGGCAAAGCTCCTCGGCAAACAGTTTTTCCCATCCGTACCCAGGCTCGGGATCGGCAGGGTAGGCATCTTCCTCGCGCAAAGCAGTGACGTTGGGGTCCTTCTGTTTTGCCTGGTTGTAGACGCAGGCAGAGGAAGAAAACAGGAAGCGCTTCACGCCGTTTTGCCGGGCGGCTTCGAGCATGTGGGCGTTGATGAGAATGTTGTTGCGGCTGATATCGGCATGGAACGCGGTGATGTAGCCAATACCGCCCATGTCGGCCGCGAGGTTGTAGACTTCATCGATGCCATCACGGGTTGCCGTTTCGCAATTCTCGACCTTACGAAGATCCAGAATCTCGAACTGATCCGCTGCGCTGGATTCATATTCGGGATATTTAATGTCGGCGCCCCGTACCCAGTGGCCATCCCTCTTCAGTCTTTTTACGAGATGATGCCCAATGAATCCTCCCGCCCCCGTTACCAAAATCCGCTTCTGTCTGCCCATCCCCATAGCCTCCTGACTGATTTAAGAAATCTGAATCAACTGCAATTCATTTTTGCAAGTACTTGCGATCATTCTGAAATCTGAGCCTGATCTTGTACCGGTCTCCGAAATATCCGCGGAAGGATGTGCTCGAGCCACACCGCCCATGCAAACCGGGAACCCTCGATGAGATATCGGCGCCACAAGCGGCGCGGCTCAATCACCAGTCGGAAGAGCCACTCGAGTCCGCTATTTTGCATCCACAGTGGAGCGCGCCTCAGCCGACCGGTGTTCATGTCGAACGCTGCACCCACGCCTAACATCACCGGCACCTGTAGTTTGTCCCGGTGTTCGTACATCCACTTCTCTTGTTTCGGAGTGCTGAGGCCAACCCAGAGAATATCGGGATTAGCCGCGCGGACAATGGACTGCACTTCTTTCTCTTCGGCGTCCGTAAGCGGGCGAAAGGGCGGGCAGTAGGTTCCCACAACCCGGATTCCGTGCCGTTCGTGCTCCGTCCTCGCCAACAGATCGGCTATACCGGGAACACCGCCGTAGAAGAAATGGCTGTACTTCGAACCGGTCGCTCGAAAGAACGCCTCCATCACTTCTGAACCAGGTGTCCGGCGCTCTAATTCGTCATGTCCCTGCAGGCGGCCAAGCCACACCAGAGGCATGCCATCGGGGATCACCAGGCCGGCAGCATCGAGGATGTCGCGAAAGCGGGGATCATTCCTGGACTCGGCGACTCCATGCATTCCGGTAACCGCAATGTAGTTGGTAGCATCCCGGTCCCGCACCCACCGTTCGATGACGGCGATGATGTCGGGAATTTGCACCGCGTTGACCCGAACTCCCAGCACGCGAAAACTGGGGATGCTGGGCTTGCGATTCTTCGCCTCAGCGGGTTCAGTCGTTGTCATGGTGTCGTGCATTTTCATCACTGTAGAAACGATGACCGAATTAGGTCTCCGACTTGTCGAGGATGAAGTTTTCCAGAATCAGAGAATCCATACCACTCTTGGAGAATGTGCTGAACGCGTTCGCTGGGGTATTCACGATGGGCTCACCCTTCAAATTGAACGAAGTGTTGAGCACGATGGGAACACCCGTGGACTCGCCGAAGCGCTCGATCAACGAGTAATAACGCGGACTATGCTCGCGGAAAACGGTCTGCAAACGACCTGTTCCATCGACGTGCGTGATCGCAGGCAGATTGGACTTCTGTTCTTCGCGGACGGGCACGACGTACAACATGTAACGCGCGGGATTTTTCTGCGCGGCGTTCGGCAGTACGAAATATTTTTCCGCGCACTCGGCCAGGACTGAGGGCGCGAACGGACGGTAAGGCTCGCGAAACTTGATCTTCGAGTTTACGATGTCCTTCATGTTCGGATTGCGCGGATCGGCCAAAATCGACCGACTGCCGAGGGCTCGAGGACCCCACTCGAAACGGCCTTGCGCCCACCCAACAACCTTGCCGCTGGTCAGGCGTTCCACCACTTGATCGAGCAGCGCATCCTGGCAATCGAAGTGGGTGTGCGGAATATTGTTTTGCTTGAGGAAGTCTCCGATTTCACTATCGGAGTTCGACCGTCCCCAATACGCGTGCTGCATGGTGAAGTTGCGCGGCTTGCCCAGCAGAGTGTTGTGCACCCACAAGGCTGCACCTAGCGCACCGCCTCCGTCCCCGGCCGCGGGCTGAATGTATAGCTCTTCGAACGGAGTTTCGTTCAGGATGCGGGTATTGGCCACGCTGTTCAGCGCAACACCGCCGGCCATGCACAGTTTCTTGAGACCCGTGGTTTTGTGAAGATTCCTCGCCATGCCCAGCAGCAGCTCTTCCGTCACCTTCTGAATGCTGGCTGCGATATCGGCATAGTGCTGATTCTGATCCGAGAGTTCTTTGAAGTTGGCCGGCGGAGTTCCAAAATACTGCGGAAAGCCCGTGCCTTCCGTGAAGAACAGCATCTTTGGCGGGCGCGGCTCGCCGAACAGGGCGGAGAATTTCCGGCTGTACGTCCGGTCGGTCGAATGATGGAAACTGAAGTAGTCCATGTCCAGGGCGAACGATCCATCCTGGTTCTGGTGAACCATCTTCCACACTTTGTCGACATAGCGAGGCTGGCCGTACGACGACATGCCCATCACTTTGTACTCGCCTTCATTTACTTCGAAGCCGAGAAAAGCGGTGAACGCGCTGTAGAGTAATCCGATCGAGTGCGGAAAGTCGATCTGCTTGGTCAGCTTGATTTCGTTTCCCCGCCCTACGCCGCAGGTCGCGGTGATCCACTCACCGACTCCGTCGACGGTGAGGATCGCTGCCTCGTCGAAAGGCGAACACAGATACGCGCTGGCAGCATGGGAAAGGTGATGTTCGCTGAAAAGAATCTTGTCCTTGCTGACTCCCAATTCCATTTGCAACGTCGAGGCTACCCAGAGCTTGTCGACGATCCAGGTAACCATGGACTCGCGGAAGACCTTCCACGACTGCGGGTAGGTCTGCAGCACCGACATGAGGATGCGGTCCAGTTTGCGAAACGGCTTCTCGAAGAAGACCACGTAGTCTAGATCGCTGCCCTGAATTCCCGCCTGGTCCAGGCAGAACTTAATGGCTTGCTTGGGAAAGTTGAAATCGTGTTTAATCCGCGTGAAGCGTTCTTCTTCCGCAGCCGCCACCAATTGGCCATCCCGCAACAGCACCGCCGCTGCGTCGTGGTAGTAACAGGAAATTCCTAGAATGTACAAGGTTATTGCTTTCTGGCCCACGCCATATCCGCGGGCTCGTCGGGGTGATCCAGCCATTCGGTCGGACGCTTCTTGATGCGCAACGGATCCGAGAATAGGCGGGCAGCCAGTCCAAATGGCAGGACCAGCACCGCATAGAAGACCGTCAGCAGGACGCGGGCCTGGAAATTGCCAATCTTATGCGCAATTTTCTTCCAGCCCTCCCACAGACTCTTTAGCGCCTTCAGCATTTTTTCTCCTAGAACAACGTGTAGATGAATGGAGCGATAGCTGAACTCTGCGCCACTACAATGAGCGCTCCCAAAAGGAAGAGGCTCAAAATCACAGGCAGCAGCCACCAACGCTTGTTGCCCACGAAGAATGAAAGCAGCTCGCCCGCGATACCAAAGCGTCGAACTGTACTTTGTATGAATTTCATGATCTCTCCTTCGAATTCATATGACAAACTGCCGGAGCGCTTACTGCACGGTTGCGATGGAAGCCGCACCACCCGCGAGCGGCGGAAGCATTCCGTGTTGCTGCAGTTTCTCGAAAATCCCCTGGGCTACGACGGCATGCCCTAGCGCGCTGTAGTGGGGATTGCATGTGTACGAAAAATAGGGCCATTGCAGATGATGTTCATCGCGATAGCTCTGCATGTACGACGTAAGAAAGTCGTAGGTAATTCCGTTCTTCCGATAGATCTCTTCCAGACGCTCATGTGCCCTTGGGGGATTAAACTCCGGCGGGAGTTTTGTGCCAATCTCTTTTTCCAGCCGGGGGCGCCAATTCGGATCCACTTCCCAAAAATCTGCCCACGCAA
The DNA here is from genome assembly GCA_035272245.1 of Candidatus Sulfotelmatobacter sp. Lineage (GTDB taxonomy): Bacteria > Acidobacteriota > Terriglobia > Terriglobales > Acidobacteriaceae > Sulfotelmatobacter. Next base: position 7,367 of record DATEQW010000151.1, read on the forward strand.
CTGCCATGAACTTCGCTCCGTCCGCCTCGACGGTTTTCCTGGTCAACCCCATAACTTTGTCGGTAACCTGCCAGGCCTTGGTCCAGTCAGGACTCAGGGGATCTCCATAGGAGCCGTAGAAAACCGGGATTCCATCCCATTTGGTGGGAGCGTAGTCGATGCTGAACCAAATCCGCTCCAAGTAATAGAGGAGCACGGAGTGATTCTCGAGCCAGGTTCGGGGCCCGTTAAACCATCGCTTCTGCACTGGACGAAAAATCAGACTTCCATCTGGAGCGAGGTCGTAATAAGGCGCGTACCAGGTTTGGATTCCATAAACCTCCGGCTGAATGATGGACGAGTTATTCATCACATCGTTCGAAGTAAAAGTCAGCAGCACCAGGTCAGGATGGAACTGCCGCACTTTCTCCTGGTAAATCAAAAGCTCCTGCGTGGTGCCAATTCCTTCAACTCCGAAGTTCAGAACTTCCGCGTTGTAACCCTTTGCCCGAAGAATTTTCTCCAGCTGGATGTTGACGACTTCGTCCGGCTGGACGTGAACCCCTTCGATCACGGAGTCTCCCAGCATGGCGATGCGGAACACACCGGGAGGCTTATCCAATGTACGCTGGTGGTCGCGCATACCAAAGCTGTTGGTTTCGACCAGTCCCTGAAAGCAACCCTTGTTGTGATGAATCGTCTTGTTGGGAACCAGCGCGATCCCAATATTCGGGTCATACTGGCGAAAGGGAGAACTCTGAAACTTTCCCATCGGCGCCACGCGCAAGAAAACTTCCCCGATGCAAGCCAGAACGAACATCAGAAATACCCAGGAGATCAAAGAGAAGATAATTTTCTTCTTCAATGAAATGCCAGAAGTCTGAGTTGTTCGTTCTACCTGCAGCGGCATCATTTCGGGTGAATCTCTTTCCGTGTTCTAGGTCGACATCGCACGTTCGCCGCGCGATGGATAGTGTTGGGGGCTTTTAGAGCTGGCTGAGTCCCTCTATTGGAGGAAGTTGCCGTGCAAAATGCTGAGACGAAACGTGAGTCGCATGAAGGAGGAGATCAAACAAGCCCAAGCAATGGTTCCAATATGCCAGCCACCCCATGAGGTGTCAAGGAGTCGTTCTGCCCTATTTCGAATTCTGACAAGTCATTCGGGGCGGTAACCACCGCATGGTTACTAAAGATTGTTTTTCCTCTCTCTTCCGAATCAGGGGGAACCGCGTTCTCAGCAAGGCAGGTACGTTCTTATCGACTCAGCGACTCGACCTCAGCAAATCCGATGCGGGCCAAAACGCTGCCTGCGTACTGCTCTACGAGCTCTGCCTGGGTTTCCGTAAATCTATCGCGCCAGCCGCCGACCGCGCCGCTGCGGATAAAACGTCCCTTGGCCGAAGCCTTTTGCGGGTTCACTTTCTCTTTGTCCCGCATCTTCTCCACGGAATTGTTGGCCACCGCCCGGCGGATGGTCTCGCGTTCGACCGGCACGTTGAGAAACGCCATCATGTCTGCGAGCGAGTCTTCGGGCCGGCTGCGCATTTCGTCAAAGCGCACCAGCAAAACCTCTGCGTAACCTTTATCTTTCGCATCCATCCAGGAGTCCACGTGGGCGGTCCAGGACCCGAACGGGTTCACTTCTCCCCGGAGAAATCGGGGCAGATAAGTTTCGAAATTGTCCTCGGCAAGGCCAAGCGCTTTCTGATAAGCAAATTCTGAAAGTGCGACGTCGCGAGCATCCCGGACGAGATAGATAGCCTTGTGATACAGGGGAAGATAGGCTTCATGGGTTTTTATCAGCCGGCCGTTGTTCGCAAGAACGGGCAACGCGTTCCCTTGCTTGCCGATATCCGGAACAAGCTGATGAACGTTGGTAAAGGTCGAGGATTGTCCAACCAGAATTTCATACAGCATGAACCTCAGCCACGTGTTACCGGATCTCGGATAGGAGGCTACGAACACGTCGGCCGGACGAAGGCCGCGGTGGCGAATCCAAGTCAAGGGTTGGTGTACAGGGCTCTTGGCTATCTTGTGCCGGAGTTTGCGACTTATGGACATGCGTTTAATTAAACTAGCGAACTCGATTCAATCCTGAAGCTCGAACCGGGGAGGCAACGAGCGGGACCAGGCGTTCTTGTGCCTGCGACACTCGCGCTGGCAAAGACGATTGTGACAGTCTCAGGAGCTGAATGCTGATCACGACCATCGCGATCAACATCAGGTAGGAGCAATCGGGTCGTCCCCCGAAAGTTGCATTGAACATCGCATTGATCAGCAGATTGATATAGGCGGCCATAGCCCCCACAGCGAGGTAACGGAGTTCCGGCGAGGCAGATGCGCGAACCGTTCGCCAAAGATTCCGAACGATCACGTAATTGATCATGAGGACCAAAACGAGCCCGATCAGACCGTTGTTGTAAAGAGTCTCGAGAAAACTGTTGTGCATGTGGCTGCTGCTGAATGGCGTATCGGGATGAATGACGGCCACGAATCGAGACGCGATAAATCCCTGCCCGAGGATGGGATGCTGCAGGATAAAGGGCATGACAAACGCCCACAAATCGGTACGGCCGGTGAAAGTGGAAACTTGCTCCAGCTGAAGATAAGTCGACGCATACTCCGAAAGAGAAGTGAACTTCAACGCCAGCGCCAGGATGATCGCGGTCGCAGCCACAAATCCGAGGACAGCCTTGAAGCGTTTCTGCAGGCCAAAAAACAAGACACCAGAAATGATCCCGGCACCGATACCGGTCTTACCGCCAGCGATGACCATGATCACCAGGGATCCGCCGCCCACCCAGAGAGCCCACTTCGGCCTACCTTTCGAGTAAATCATCAGACATAAGATCGCGAGCAAACCGGCAATCCCGGATATTCCCGTTGGAGCTTCTCGAAAGCGTTGTTCCAGGGCGCCTGAACCGTACTCACCGGTCGGATCGGGAATAAATATAGAGCGCAGCGTCGGCAACACGGTGAGAAAGACGAAGGCCCAGATCGTCACATTGATGAAGGACCTGAGGTCAGCGAGTTCAGAGATCTGTTGTGAACAGATGTGAACGACCAGCACAACCAGCGCCAGCTTGAACGCCCAGGCTAGCGAAAATGCGGGGTTGGGCGAATAGGCGCACGACAAAACGCTAACCAGCGTGAGCCAGCTAACCCACTTGTAGTCTCCCTGAAATAGCCCTCGCAGCGATTGAGGATATTTGAGAACTAAAACCATGAGCGCGATCAGGGCGATCACCCAGAGGACCGCCTGGTCGTAAGCCTCAGAAGCAAAGTTGGCTCCGCTCACTGTGGCGATATCACTGCGGTAAGAGAACACCTCTTCTGAAACGAGCAGCCCCCACCACACGACAAAGATGAGCCATTTGGCCGGCTGCTGATGGGCTCTGCCGTAGCCAACCGCAAACACCAGCAGCCCAAAGAAGACCAGCGCAGCGACGATGACCGTTGTCGTATTCCGGTCAGCAAGAAAATTTGCAGCGGTCGTAAACAAGAACACAGTTCCCAAGGCGAGCGCAGCGATTAAGGCTATGGTGCCGCGGCCGACGCCCGACTTTTCCGGAATGTGGAGCTTGGTCTGTGTTGAGTTCATCGCGAGGCCAAAGTAGAAAAGCTGCAGATCCTCTGGTTAGCTGGCGCCCGATCCTCTCAGAACGGCAGGAATGGTCTTGAACAGAATTTGCACATCGAGCCAAAGAGACCAGCGGTCGATATATTGCAGGTCCAATTCCATCCACTGCTCGAAAGGGATGCAATTCCTTCCCAGCACCTGCCAAAGGCAGGTGATTCCTGGCCGTACGCTGAAACGGCGGCGTTGCCAATCTTCGTTGAATCCCTCATAATCGCGCACCGCCATAGGCCGTGGGCCGACCAGGCTCATGTCACCCTTCAGCACGTTAAAGAGCTGCGGCAGTTCGTCGATGCTGGTGCTGCGAAGGAATCTTCCGAGGGTCGTGATGCGAGGATCGTTCTTAATCTTGAAAACTGGGCCGCTCAGTTCATTCAGATGCTCAAGCTCTTTCATCTTGCTTTCCGCATCCACGGTCATGGTTCGAAACTTATAAATCTTGAAGCGACGCTTGTTTAGACCGAGCCTCTCTTGCAGGAAGAAGACTGGGCCGGGCGATGTCAGCTTGATCAGCAGGGCGGTGATCAGGAAGAGTGGAGACAAGAAAATAAGGAGCACGAGAGAGGCTGTGAAATCCAACAACCATTTGACGACCGCCGGCCAACCGGCCACGACGGTGCCGGTGGTATGGGTAATGTGAGACTCGCCCTCGAAATCCTCGGCCTTCGAACGCGCATGCTTCAAGTCAAAAATGTTGGAAACGACACGCACCAAAATTCCCTGCTCTTCACAGAGTTCCGCAATTTCAGAGGCATAGGAGTGAAGGGACCGTAGCGGCAGCGTCACCACCACTTCGTCTACGACGTTGGTGCGCAGGAAAACGCGCAATTGATCGAAACCGCAACTGACGGAGTAACCCTGCTCTTTGAACTTCACCAAACCCGGCCACTCATTGTCGACGAAGCCCAGAATGCGGTAACCGAGCCAGGGGTTCTGCTCGATTTTGTGGGCAAACTGGACAGCCGCGTCGTTGCTGCCGACGATGAGTATATTGCGTAGGTTTTTCCCTTTGACTCGAAGCGATCGGAGCACGAGACGTACTCCCAACCGGTCAGCTCCGGTAATTGCGGTCAAGGAAAACCAGAACACTCCCGCAAACACGTAGTTGATCATCTCCACGTGAAAAGCCAGAGCAATGGCATACATCATGACCGTGCCCACGGAAGTTGCTTTGACGATATCGAAAATCTCGTCTCGCTTGCGGGAAAGACGCCTCGATTGGTACATGTCGAAGAATCGAAATACCTGGTGCCACAGCACCAAGATCCCTAAGAAGAGAAGGAAATTTTGAATTGTGATCCTCAAGGCAAGGAATTCGCCAAAGGATACTCGCTTACTGAAGATGTGCGACACCGTCTTGGTGGCTAGGCCAAAGCACAGAAGTACGATGACCATATCGCATATCTTCACCACATTTGACAGCGTTTTCCGGTGATCGGTGCCCAACTTGAGGAACCTCCAAATCTGTTGCGATAGTGCAGTTTGGGGGATCGCAGCAAAGCTTCCGCGTATACGTTTCTTGCGAGACCGTCTGGAAGGCTATCTCTGATCGTCTTCCATGGCGTCCATCATTGCAGTCACCGCACCGGGCATAGTGTGGGACTGAGATCCATAGTTCCCGTTCCGGCCGTTCCCGTTGCCATTTCCGTTCCCGGCATGGCCAATAGTGACCTTGCTGCTGTAGACGCTTCTCTGTGGTACCGCCGCCAGTACCGGAATGTTTAGCTCCGACATGACTTCGGACGGCGTCCGCAACGAAGGATCGAGGTACTCAATGGTAAAAACAACGCCAACGCTGAGCGTGGACGCGAGCAGAAGACCGAGCAAGGCATATTGCAATCGATTCCCTGTGGGCAAAGAGGGTACCGAAGGGTTATCGACGATGGCGACATTGAGAATGCGCTGCTCGTCGAGTGCATCTGCCATGCGGGCTTCTTCCCGTTTTCGCAGATAAAGTAAATAGTTGTCTTCGTCGGCTTTGGCCGTTCTGGCAAGATCATGCTGCGCCAGGTCCTTTTCTTCCAACTGGCGGGCATTGTTCTGGTACATGGTGACGATCGCCTGAGTCGCCGCTTCCCGGGCTTGCATCCCGCTGTAATCGGCCTTGGCTTTGGCCAATTCCGTTCCAATCCAGGAGTAGGTTGGATTTTGGTCGGTCACGGCGTCGCGCAGTGGCTTGCTTTCTTCGCTCGCAATCGAATCGCGCGTGTCTGCAATCTGCTTGTCCACTTCTTGCACCAGGCGATAGCTCGGCTGGTACTTGGTCAGCAATTCCGTGCGCTTCAATTCGAGCGTGAGCAGAGCACTCTTCAGTCCCTGCAAAACGCTGGCGTCATCAGACTCCTTCACCTGCGTGGTCAAACGCTCGGGAGTACTGCCTGACTGTTTCTCGAGGTCGTGGATCCGATGCTCCGTGGCTGCCAAGTCTGCTCGCGTCGACTGCAAGCTCGCATTGAAATCGTTCAGCTTTTGCAGCGTGATATCCCTGGCAAGCAGTGGCGCAACGCCACCTTGTTCTTGAGCAAATTGCTTGAGTTGGTTCTCGGCCTTGTCGAGATCCTGGCGGTAAAGTTCGGTCTCCTGCTCGAAGAACTTCAGCTGCCCGGGCGGACGGTGAACTTCAAGATGCTTGTCGATGTAAGCTTTGGCCAGAGTCGTCAACACAGCCGCAGCCTGTTTTGGATCGCTGGATTCATAACTGATACTGATCAGGTTGCTTTTTCTGACCGGCTCGACTTTGAGATTCGAGCTCAGAGCGTCCACCGCTTTCGCGATCTTTTCATCTTCGCTTCGCCGCAGTAGCCAACCCGCAAAGCTCTTGCGCCGCTGCAAGCCACAAGTCAATACCGTCTGTCGCAGCACGTCATCGCTGGTGATGAGCGCGGCTTCTGAGTTCAGTTGCTCTTCTGTGACTTCGTCACGGCTTTGCACCGCTGCGCTCTGCTCCGACGACACGACTGGATCGACGCGCTCATGTTTGACCAGGATCCGGGTTTCCGCCCGATAGTTCGGAGGCATGAACAGCGCAGCCAGCAGTGTGCCCAGCAACACTCCGCTGAAGCACAGAACCAGGACGCGCTTATGCCGGAAGGCGACGGCAAAGGCATCGCGCAATGTGAAGGCGAAGGGCCCGCTGCCTCGTGTCGAACTGAACTCGTAATTCGTCATATCTGTCTCCTGAAGCCACTGACCGACAAAATCGTTCAACCACGACTACGGGGCAAGATTTCCATACGCGCCGACGCCCGCGTTCGGGATAAACGGCTTGATCTTGGACAAGGCGTTCTTGGGCACGAATAGCTGATCGCCGGGACGAAGAGTTGGATCTTCCCCGAGCTTGCCCTGCTTCATCATCTGCTTTACGTTGAAGATCTTCGCCTCGAGCCACTGGTCGTTCACGCGCCGGAACAACAACACTTGAGAATGTTTTGCGCTGTCGTTGAATCCACCCGCCATGGCGATGGCTTCGGTCAGCGTTACGGTTCCTCGCATGTCGTATTTTCCGGGGTGGTTCAACTGTCCGCTCGCGGTAAAGTACGGCTTCTCAAAATCCTTCAAAACCACGGAAATGAGGGGATCATTCAGAATCTTGTCGTAGGAATTCCTGAGAGTCTGCGTCAGTTGCGGCACAGTTTGCCCGGCAACATGAACGTCCCCAACACCCTTTAGGGTGATAAACCCATCGGGCTGAACCGTCACCGTCTGGTTGAACTCCGGACTCAACTCGAAGTTGACGTCAAAAGTATCGCCGGCCGTAATGCTGTACCGCGGGTTTCGCGACTGAAATTGCGGGTCGCTCTTTACTTCGGCTGAAGGCCCAGCGGCACTCGCACTCACGACCTGCGCAGCGTTTTGAGCGCCACACAGGGCGGCGGCCGCGAGCATGAAAATGTTTAGGCTCAGTAGCATTCGTTTCATCATGAGCATTCCCTTTACCCACCTAATGCAAAGTCGAGTCGCGATCTTCCAATTCCCGTCCGGCTCAGCAGGCGAATTACGCAACCCATATGGCTCCGCCCTCTGAGTCACATCTCCCTCAAAAGCGTGGGAGAGGATTGGCAATACAAACCGACCCTGCCTCGACTTGAATGCCGGTGATTTTAATCAGACGTTGACGTTTTTGTGAGCCTTGGGGGGAGGCCACAATCCCTCGGGTGCGTGGCCAATATGACTGGAGTGAAGGTATACGGCATTGTAGATTCTTGCAAGGGGCCAAATGCCCTAGTAACAAAAGTCTAAGCTAGTTGGACTACTCACAGGCATAAAGACTCTATCGCTTAGAGACCTAAGTCTCTATCCGAAGGATGGGATTTTATAGCTGATGTTTCGAGCGATTCCCTCGCCAGAGTATCTGCAGTGAAACGCGTCGAGAGCGGCGAAGAACGTCATGAACAGCGATACGCCATGCTGTCGGCTCAAAAGAATCGAGGCTTTCGCTGCCTACTGGGCGTAGAGCGATTCCTGAAGATTCGTATCGGGAGGCTTCAGCTCTATGATCTTTCGTCCGAACAAAATGAACGCGACCACAACATATAGGAAGTTAGCGCCAATCATGCTCCAGATCACTCCCTGCAGGCCGAAATAGCGGGTCGCGGGAATGCCGATGAGCACCGCGACCACGCTCGCAGCCCCATTCGCGATGAATAGCGAGCGCGGAGACTCCATTGCCCGCAACAGAATCGCCGGTCCCAGGCTCGCGCTCCAGATCGTAGTTTCCAAAGCAAAAAGCGGGATCAAATACGCTGACTCCATATATTTTCCGTTGTATAAGAAATGAAACAACGGCTGTTTGAGCGGAATCAAAACCGACCAGTAGGCAACCGAGCCGGCCACGAATAAAAACGCAAGCCTTCGATTCAGCGCGGCGGCCGCTTTCCGTCCATTCTGATTTTGAACTCGTGCGGCATAGGGCAGAAACAACATGGAGAGTGCTGCGTAAGTCTGTAGCACGGGAGCAGCCAGGTTCATCAAAGCGCGAAGTTCGCCCGCAGCCGCCATTCCCGAGAAACTGCTGACCAACGGAATATAAAAGTAATTCGGAATCCAGCCCACGACGCACGTGGCCAGCGCCCAGCGGCCATACTCCCAATGCTTTCCCCAGGTGGCACGCAGCTGCGGACGCCCAGTCTCCGGCGCCAGCACAGCATTCAACTGGAAGACCATGATGAGGCAGCTGACGAGCGCGGCCAAACCCATGATCAGAAATGCTGTGAACGACGAAAGCTGTCCCCATCGGAAAACCAGGAAGACTCCGCCGGTCACCAGTGCGCAGTAGAAGGTCGAGGCGAAGGCCGCTGGCCCTGGCGAGAGTCTTAGATAAAAGCTGCGCTTCGCCAAGCCGTGCATGAGAATAAAAGGCGTCGCGACCGTCATGCCGGCGAGCGCAACGGCGAGCACGGGGGAGTGTCCAATCACACTCGTCACCACCGCGGCCGTGCCCAAAAGCAGACACATGGCCAGCGAGAGTTCCCAATGAATCCATAGCGTGGTTTTCAGGTAGCCTCGAAGGTTATCGCGAAACAGGGTTCCTGAAAAAACTGATAATGGCTCCAGCAAAAGAGACTGGTAGAGAAAGCCGGCCAGTATGAAAAAACTGAAGGACAGCGCATAAGCGCCGTACTCTTTCGGCGTCAGCCACCGCGCCAACAGGATTCCCAAAAGAAAATTAGACCCTGAAATGAGTCCGTAGTCGATGATGGCAAGCCCGCCCTTGGCAGCCCATTTGCGAAACATTGCAAAGACAGACTCGCTACCCGACACCTGCTGGTCCTGCTCCACAGCTGGCGGTTCGACCAATGCCTGTGCGCCCTGCTGTTGATTGGAGCGAGCCGCCATATCGAACGCGCCAGGCTCTCTCGGTGTCTTTATTGGATTCATAAGATGGGATATGAGATGGGTGTTGCCCGCACTCAGTTTAGTTGCAGATCCGGTTGTGGCAAAGGTTCGCTTAGGGAAACTTGAGAAGATTGTTCCGACTGCGCCCGCAGTAAACAATCACGGAGTTCCCGCGCGAGCGATTCCACGTTGGGCTCGTTCAGGATGTCACCGTGATCACCATCGATCTCATGGACGTCAAGACCGCCGGCCACGAATTTGTGCCATCCTCCGGTCGGATCTTCCAGTCCCCGCAGGCCCTTCTCGCTGGCGCGGAACAACAGGATCCGGCCGGAATAAGCCTCTAATTTGTAGTTGTTCTCCGCCACCGCCAGCGTTCGGCGAACATTCTTGACGGCCGGCGGAAGAAACATAAAATCGATTCTTCTCTTGATCCCCTCTTGATAGCGCCGCGTTCTTCGCTTTAGATAGGCGATCTTCTGTTCGGTGGAAAGCGAGAGGAATCGCTCCAATACGGATCTTGATTCGCCGGCGTAGGTATCAAGAAGGACGAGCGCTCTTATTTCTTCCCCTTGGACCTGCAGCCGCCGGGCCATTTCCAGCGCCACGTAGCCGCCGAAGGAATAGCCACCCAAGTAATAGGGCCCCTCGGGTTGAGCCAAGCGCAAATGCACCAGGTAAACATCCGCCATATCATCGACACGTTGCAGGCAAGGCTGCGTGCCGTCCAACCCCTGGGCTTGTATGCCGAAGAATGGCTGATCGGGAGCCATGTGACGGGCCAGGTCACGAAACCGCAGAACGCTACCCCCCAGTCCGTGAACGAAAAAAAACGGCGGTTTTGATCCCAGCGGCTGCAAAGCAATCACGGCAGATCGCCCCGCAGAGGGCGTCTCCAACCGCACCAACGCAACCAATTCTTCGATCGTCGGGGCTTGTAGCAGGTCAGTTAAAAGCAGTTTCTTACCAAATTTCTTTCCGACCATCCCCATCAGGCGCGCCGCCGCTAACGAGTGTCCACCAATCTCAAAGAAGTTATCGCGCACTCCGATCGGCCGCTTCCCCAAAACCTGCTCCCACTGGCGCGTCATGATCGACTCAAATTCATTGCGAGGAGCGACGAAGTCCGTTCCTCTTTCTGTGCTCAGCCGAGGGGCCGGCAGCGCCCGCCGATCCACCTTGCCATTTGGAGTGAGCGGCATCGTCTCGAGAAAAACGAAGTCGGTGGGAACCATGTACTCCGGCAGCCGGTCCTTCAAATACTTGCTCAGCTCCTGGCCACTCGGCTTCGGATCGTTTGCGATCACGTAACCGGCCAATCGCTTTTCTCCGTTCGCTTCGTGGGCAACCACCACTGCCGAGGCGATGCCAGGATGTTTCTCCAGAACGGCTTCGATTTCTCCGAGTTCCACACGAAATCCGCGGATCTTCACCTGGAAGTCGGCGCGGCCCAGAAACTCAATGTTGCCGTCTTCCAGCGAACGAACCAAATCCCCGGTCCTGTACATTCGCCTTCCCTGCTCGGGGGTAAACGGATCGATGATGAACTTCTCCGCGGTTAATTCGGGGCGGCCCAAGTAGCCGCGAGCCACGCCCGGCCCGCTGATATACAGCTCTCCCGTTGCGCCCAGCGACACGGGCTTTCGTTGTTCATCCAATATGTAGAGGTGAGTGTTCGCGATCGCGCTTCCGATGGGAAGGCTCTCGGGGACGGGCTGCGCGGGATCCGGTTCGTACGAAGTAACAATGATGCTCGCTTCGGTTGGACCGTAGGTATTCACCCAGCGTACGCGGCCGCCGCCGCACTTTACCCAAGAGGCGAACGCCGAAGCTGACGCCTTTTCACCGCCGACAATCAACAGGCGCAAACTCGGCGGTAACTTTTCGCCCGTTTCCGTTAGAGCGCGTACCAATTCGTGCCAATACGCCGTCGGTAGATCTAGCACTGTTATTCCGCGGTGGCGAATCCATTGCAGAAAATCGGAGCCAGCCAGAGGCATTTCCTCCGTACGCAGGACGACCGTGCCGCCCGCGATCCATGTAGGAAAGATCTCTTCGATGGCGATATCGAAGCTGAGGGAAGAAAACTGCAGAGTCCGGTCAGACGGCTGCAGATCATACAACTGGATCGCTGCCGCATGATGATTCACCAAGCCGCGATGCTCCAACATGACTCCGCGAGGCTGGCCCGTGGACCCGGAAGTGTAGATCACATACGCAAGACTTGACGGATCGGACGGGCCGGCGGAATCCTCCGGGCTGCATCCCTTCAGGATTTTCCAATCGGAGCTGAGGTGCACCACTTCGGTTTTTGCATCGCCTAACCGCGGAAGTAGGCCGGGCTGAGTCAGGAGCACGGGCGCATGCGAGTCCGCAAGCATATACGCGAGGCGCTCGTCCGGGTAATCAGGATCGAGCGGCAAGCACGCACCTCCAGCCTTCATCACGCCCAGCAACGCCACGGTTAACTCCAGGGAGCGCTTAAGGCAGATGCCAACCGGTACGTCCTTGCGAATACTCTTCTTCGCTAAGTAATCCGCCAACTGGTTGGCACGCTCGTTCAATTCGCGGAAGGTCAGTTGCCGATCGCCGTGAACCACGGCAGTCGACTCGGGAGCTAGTGCCGCACGGTCCGCAACCAAATCGTGCACGCATTTGTGCGCGGGATAGTCGGTCTCGTTCAATTCTGGTTTTACTTCCTTTGCGAAGCCTGGGCCCTACAGGACCTTGACGAGGGCGCGGATTATACGGCCATAAGGGAGCATACAACGGAAGGGGGCTAGGAGGACGATCAGAAAGTGGCGGGAGGCTGAATCGGGGAGCGAAGCTAGCATCCCCGATCCCGCAAGGCAGCGCGCGGCGATTCGCGCTATTTCCTGCTCTTGCTCAGCACGAACTGCTCGATCATGTTCACGCTCTGCAGGTTTTCGGCGCTAATCTCTTCGTCGCCAATCTTTACTCCAAAGTTTTCCTCCAGGAAGGTTACGAGACGGAAAATACCTAGAGAATCGACAACTCCGTTTTCGATCAGCGATTCGTCGTCGCCTACCGACGTGATGCCTTTGGCGGCGGCCAGTTCCTCATTGACGAATTGGCGTACTTGATCTTTAACGGTAATTTCTTTCGTGGTCATTTGCTGCGGTTCCCCCTGGAGTTGGAATAACTGATTGCAAACAAAACTTGTGTCTGTTCGTATTTCCTCCGCGGCTATACGGCGAGAGGCTGAGTGTCACGCGATAACTCGACGCGATCAACCTTGCCGGTAGACGTCTTCGGCAAACTGCCGCGGAACTCGATGAACTCTGGAATCATGTATTTCGGAATTCGCGTGGCGCAGTGCTGCTGTAACTCGGCTGCCTGGACTGAATCGGGCTCGTGCGCAGCAACCACGGCTTTGATGCGGTTACCGACCACCTCGTCGGGTACCGCGATTGCAGCCGCCTCGCGCACCGCGGGATGGCTCAGGAGCGCGCTTTCGATCTCTCCGAGTTCAATGCGGTAACCCCGGCTCTTGATCATGCTGTCGCGCCGGCCAATAAAATAATAGTTGCCGTCTTCCGCCAGCGTAACCAGATCTCCTGTCCGGTAAATTTTCTCCTCAAAGTTCCGCTGGAAGCGATTCGGCACCACCATTTTCGCTGTTTTTTCTGTATCCCCCCAGTAACCGTAAGTCACGGAGGGACCACGAACAAAAAGTTCACCGCTGCTGCCTGGTTCGGTGACGATCTCATCCTGATCATTCACGGCGAACACTTCCGTGTTTTCGCACGCGACCCCGATGGGCAATTTGTCCATGCTGGCGAGGCGCTCGCGATCCACCTTGTAGTACGTGCATACGTTTGTTTCGGTCGGGCCGTATAGGTTGTCTAGCTCAACTGTGGGCAAAAGCGCCGCCAATTGCTTGAGGTACTTCATGGGAAAGACTTCACCAGCGAAGAGGATAGTCCGCAGATGCGGCAGATCCTCAGCCTTTAAATCAGCGTGCAGCAGAAGCAAAACTAAAGCCGATGGAACCGAGTACCAAACGGAAATCTGATTCGTCTCGATAAACCTTTGCAACGTGGTCGGAAAAAGTGCAATTTCTTCGGTGATCAGATAGACCGTCGCTCCAGCTTCGATCGCGTTGTAGATGTCGAAAACTGAGAGGTCGAAGTGCAAGGGCGCGTGGTTGGAAAGACGGTCTTTCTCGCTGATCTGAAACTTCTCAGCGCACCATTCGACAAACGTCAATGCGTTCTGGTGGCTGAGCATCACGCCCTTGGGCCGGCCGGTCGAACCTGATGTATAGAGGATGTACGCCAGATCGGTTTCCGTCAGAGTGACCTGAGGTGAATGCGAAGCCGGATATTCCGCCAACGCAGACCACGGCAAAACACCGGTTCCGTTGCCCGACTCACGGGCTTCGTCGATGACCACACAATGGACCAAGGATTCGCGCGTGGCGACATCCAGAGCGCGGCGTTTTTCGTCCTGCGTGATCAGCACGCGGATTCCGCAATTGCCGATAATGTATCCGATGCGATCCACTGGCGCTTGTGGGTCGAGGGGAACATAGACACCGCCCGCCTTCAGAACCGCGAACATGCTAATGACCGATTCCACGCATTTCGGAAAAAATAATCCGACCCGATCTCCCTTCTGCACTCCACTCTGAACCAGGAGGTGCGCCAACTGGTTCGATCGCTCGTCCAGTTCCCGATAACTGATGCTGCGACCGCGCGCCCACACCGCGGTCTTTTGCGGAAACCGGACCGCGCTGCCGCTCAACAGTTGTTGAAGGATATAAGCCATTCCCCGCCCCTTAGAGAACACGCTACAGGAATTTGAATCTAGAAGCCGTGCAACCCCGAGATGATCAACTTCTGCATCTCCGACGTGCCCGAGTAGATCTTGCCGGAGATTACGTCGCGCAGTTCGCGCTCGACCTGGAAATCCGTCATATAGCCGTAGCCGCCATGAATCTGAATCGCATCAAGGCAGCTCTGGATGCAAGCTTCGCTGACGTAGAGCTTCGCGATGGAGGTTTCGCGCAACGGATGCTTGCCCAGACTCTTGAGCCAAGCCGCCTTGTAAAGCAAAAGTCTTGAGGTCTCTAGACGTACATCCATATCGGCGATCATGTTGCCGATGGCCGAAAACTTGCCAATGGGCTGGCCGAATTGGTTTCTTTCTCGGGCGTACTTCACGCAGCCTTCAAGCACCCGCTGCATCAATCCCAGGTTGCTGGCCAGAATGCAGGTCCGCTCCCATTCCATGGAGGCGGTGAAGATGGCCTGGCCGGCGCCTTCCTTGTCGAGTAGATTCTCGACGGGAATCTCGCAGTCGACCAAAGCCACTTCCGACATCGAGGAGGTGCGCAGGCCCATCTTGTGAAGCTTCTTGCCGACGATCAGGCCGGGCGTGCCCTTTTCCACCAGAAATGCGCTGACCCCGTTGGCTCCCTTCGAAGGATCCAGAGTCGCAAAGATGATAAACAGACTTCCATGTTCGGCATTTGTGGTGAATGTCTTCGTGCCGTTCAGCACATAACAGTTTCCCTTACGCTCGGCTCGCGTTCGTAAGCTGTAGGCGTCGGAACCCGACATGGGCTCGGTCATGGCGTGCAGGCCGATCCACTCGCCACTGATCAGCTTGGGTAAGTAGCGCCGCTTCTGGGCGTCTGACCCGAACGTCATCAATGGGATTTCCGTGGTCCACATGTGAGCGTTCAAAGAAAAGAGAAAACCGTTGTCGCGGCAGCCATAGCCCAAAGCCTCCAGCGCGCACACGGTAGTCAGAATATCTGCGCCAGCGCCACCATATTCTTGCGGCACGGGCAGGCCCTGGATGCCGAACTCAGCGCACTTTTTCCAATGGCTCCAGGAAAATTCTTCCTCACGATCCCGGCGGATCATGTCGTCGTTCAGTTCCTGCTGGGCGAACCGGATTACTTCCTTGCGAAATGCGGCCTGCTCTTCTGTCCACGCGAAATCCAAAGTCCTATCCCCCGGGTTCGTCTAAGCGTTGATCTTCTGCTGCGGCTCTGGCTTGGGCTCCGACTCATCCGCTGCCTTTGCGCCGTTCGCCTTTGCGCCATTTGCTTTTGCGGCATCCTTCGGAGCGCCGTTGTTCTTGGCGTCAATACTTCTCCAAGGCATTTTCCTGAGACGGCCACCCGGCAACTTGATGCGTGCGGGCACGCCCATGATGGTCGTGTTATCCGGAACATCCGTCAGAACCACGCTGTTGGCGACCACGAGTACGTTGTTTCCAATCTTGCACTCGCCGACCACTTTGCAACCCGGCCCAAAATAGCAATTGTTACCGATACTCTTCACTCCAGTACCGATCAGCACCTGCGAATTGAAAGTGCATCCGGAACCAATTTTTACCGGCGCAATTTGCAAACCGTAAGCGGTGTGCAAAATCAGCCCAGGACCAATTTCCGCGTCCGGAGAGATCAGTACGCCTGCCAGGATAATTTGGTTCCACCGCTGCCAAATCAACGCTACGAATATCAATAATTGGCGAAGGACGGGAACGCGCAACGAATGTGCCCAGCGCGAAAAGCGATACTGCAAAATGACCTTTGTTTCTCTCCGGATGATGACGCGCCATCCCCGTTCCAGTTTGCGGTGGGAGGCGGCAGCTTTCAAATCAGCTCGCAAGTTTTCGAACATTTTCTTTCTTTCCCTTGGGGTGATAATCGCAAAAATAACGCTTGGCGGTTTGAAAGATTAAATTAAAGATCGTGCAGCGCGACCCTTACAACCGGTTGTAGATCGACTCTGGTATGGGGAAGGTTCGTTGGTTCAATACCGCACCCAGAACGCGGACATGTGCCGCTTGCAAATCATGAACCTCCTTGCGCAGGGTTTCACGCCGAGACGAGTTCGCTTTCAGCACCAGCACGAGTCCGTCGGAGGCCGCCGCAAGGGCGGTAGCATCGTTCGAGACGTTCATGGCGGAGGCATCGATCAGCACATAATCGGCTCTCGACCTCAGCTCCGCGATCCTCTGACGCATGCGGTCGGTGCTCAACAGAGGCAGCGCCGCTTCCGCAGACGACCCGCAACTCACCAGCCACAAGTTGGAACGAGAGACGGCGCGGGCGAACTTGAGCACCGACTCAGAACCTTGCAGTGCGTCAGACAATCCACATTGATTATCGACACCGAACTGCTGGTGCAAGCCAGGCTTGCGTAGATTCGCGTCGACCAAACAAACGGAGCCCGTAACCTGTGCCGCC
The DNA here is from genome assembly GCA_035272245.1 of Candidatus Sulfotelmatobacter sp. Lineage (GTDB taxonomy): Bacteria > Acidobacteriota > Terriglobia > Terriglobales > Acidobacteriaceae > Sulfotelmatobacter. The sequence goes on from DATEQW010000151.1 coordinate 24,046, forward strand.
AGCAACTCCGCGGCGCAGGCGCAAATCGAACTGCATCCGTTCCCAGATTCACTTGCCGTAAAAACCACCACGCGGGGGGCATCAGCGCCGGGGTGCAGAAAGACCCGCTGAGTCAACTTGGTAAGTTCCTCGAGCTCTTTCGGCTCCAAATGCAGATGTGGCTCCCTTACCGCGGAAACCACTGACTCAGGAACGGGCGCGGGGATCTTCTGGTCGATCGCGGCCACTGGGGTCGCGTCATACAGCACTGCTTCTTTTCCCAAGTTCTGTAGCAATTCGAAGTTACGGCTCATTTGGAAACTTTCCCCTCTTCACTGATCTCGGTACGAACCGTTCGCGAAAAGCCAGCAAAAACACTCCGTGAGCCCAATGCTGGCTGTTACCGTACCGCACCTGCCCCACTCTCGGTGATGCGATCCCGTTAAGCTTACTCTTTCAGCCACTGGCCGCAAAGATTGAGATTCCGCGCAACGCCTAAGGCATTATGCTGTGCTGGCGCAGCTTGTACAGCAGGCCTCGATAGCTGATGCTCAATAGTTGAGCGGCCCGCTTGCGGTTCCATCCGGTTTCCTGGAGAGCTTGCCGGATCGCCAGGATTTCCGCCGCCGCGCGCAGACTGCGCAAGGTTGGCTTCGGATCCGACGCTGGTTTTTCAGGACCCATTGATGCGGGCGCGGCATCGTTTTGCCGCTCTCCCGTCGAGGCCGAATTTTGGTGTAACAATAGATTGCTGTTCATGGATATCTCGACTTTTTCTTCGCTAGAGGCGAAATATTCTGCGACTTGGAATGGCTATAGCTCCGCCCTCTGAGTCACATTCCCAGTTTCCCCAAAGAGGGCCGAATCACTTCCGAAGAGACTTCCCGCTTACAGCTTCGGGTCTAGGATCGTTTGTTGGAGATCAGTAAGGGGGGACCACCCAGCGTCCTTTTGCAAGAGGCGGCTAACAAACTTCGAACAACGTGAATCCAGACTACGAAAAGCTGCAAATTCCTGCAAGAGGCCCAACGCCTTACTTACCAAAGTCTCTATGACTGGCCGCCCTTCAGCGACCCTGCAACTCGTTGTAAATACTCGCGCGCTTCCGTGGGCGTAAGGGTTTCCTTCCTGCCCCTCCTTCGAGAAAGCGGATCCACTACCCCGGACGCAGACCATTCGGTCTCGATTTGGCCGTCTTCTGTTGCCAGCGCCGTCCTACCGGTAATGTCCACGCCCGTCTGAGAAACATGCTTCGTGATATCCAGATCAGAAATGACTTCCCTCACAATCGCGGTATCGATCGTCTTCTGGCGCAAGGCACAGGCGAGCGACATCGCGTTGAAGCATAGATTGTTGATATTGCGTGGAATTCCCTGGGTAAACTCGGCCGTCTCCGCCATCGCCTGCGGCGTAAACAGGCTCCCGCCGATGTACCCAGCGACCCGCAAACGATGCTGGACGTATTTTCCCGTCTCCTCCTCCGAGAGCGGCTTCAGGCTGCTAACGAGCGAAATTCGCTGGCGGAGCTGGGCGAGGTGGCGGCTGGCCAATTTATCGGCCAGCTCGGGCTGTCCGGCGAGCACAATCTGCAGGAGCTTGGCCTGTGGAGTTTCAAAGTCGGACAGCAGCCGGATGGTTTCGAGCACAGACGGATCCAGATTCTGAGCTTCATCCACCACCACGATGAATCGATTTCCCGCACGGGCTTCGCGCAGCAAATGCTGGTTGAATTCCTCGTGCATGCGGACAAAATCATGGTCGCCGGTTTCGTATCCCAGTTCCGCCAGCAGGAAGCGCATGAACTCCCGCGAGGTACATTGCGTCTGAAACAGAAACGCAGTTCGAGCCGAGGTGCGGAATTTTTCGAGCAGGTGGAAAAGCAGAGTCGTTTTCCCCATTCCCGGCGGGGCAATGAGCGCCAGAAATCCGCGCTCCGACTCAATCCCATAAAACAATGAGGCCAGGGCTTCGCGAGGACCGGGACTGAGATATAAATACCTCGGATCCGGCGTGACCCCGAAAGGATGTTCCCTGAGTCCAAAGAATTTTAAAAGCATCCCTAATCCCCTTTAGCCCGGTGGAACGATTTCAGTCCCCACATCTTTGGTCGCCCGCGAATGTTTCACGCCGGTTCTACTTCATATCCTTGAATTCGAACGGACAGTGATCGCTGGATCAAATCCACGGAAACAACCACGCTCTGACTTTGATCCTGCGAACAGAGAATGCCCTCGATCCCATCCAGAGATCCACCTCGAATTCGAACTCGCTGCCCTACACGTAGAAAGGTTCGCTCTTCGAATGGAACATCGCTCGCCAGAATCGTTCGAATGTCTTGCATCTGGCTATCGGGAATGGGCAGCCCGATGTTCTTCATGCCGACAAAACCGACTACCCCGTGGGTTTGCAGAACTCGCAAGCGCTCCGCCGAAGAGAAGACCATGCGCACAAAACTGTAGCCTGCAAATACCGGCAACTCGACTTCTTTGGTGCGGTCGGTCCATTTGTGCGAGCGTTTTACTACCGGCAGGAAACTTTCCATCCCCTGGCTTCTCAGGTGTTCCGCCACGATTTTCTCGTGACGCGAGCGGGTCCTTATCGCGAACCAACGCGGCTGGTGGGGCAGTTCCATGACGCCGGTGCTGGCGTCCGAACTCATCGCACCATACGCTGCATTGAAAGTTTCGCCGACCATATTTTCGCACCGTGCGATTCAAGCTGGGCAAAGAAGCGACACTCGTGACTTGAATATCGTTGGAACGGGCTTTCTACGGGGGAGAAACCTGCATGAAGAACTACAAGAAGGAAACAGCCTTCTCTAATTCAATGGCGGGATTCTAAACCGCCTGTGCAAGTTTCTGCAAGAGGGCTAAAGTTAGGGGTGCAAAGCCTCGGCAATGCAGTTCATGAAGTCGAGCAGGAAGACTGCCTAAGCTATTGATTCACTGCAGTTTATACGTCTCCTGGGCATCGGTTTCATCATTCCCATCATGGACTGAGGCTGTAGCCTAGTTACAGCGCGTCAAGAGTCCGAGAAACTTGGCCTGCGCCACAATCTAGCGTTGCAATCTGAAGTTAAGGGTGATGGTCGTTTCCATTTCCACAAATTGACCGTTGATCGCATGTGGTTTGAATCGCCACTGTTTGACAGCATCTATCGCCGCTCGCCCGAGTATTTCTTCTCCGCTGACCAGCCTCACTTGTTGCACCACGCCATCCGCATTGATGCGAATCTCCAGCTTCACCGGACCCTCGATGTGCTGGTCGCGAGCTTGCTCCGGATAATCAGGCTCTACACGGTAAAGCAAGCTGTTCTGCGCAACCGCAGAGGGCAGATCCATCGCGCGGTCCCGCTCGACTTCGGACGAGCGCTCCAGCCCGGATCCGCCGTCTTGCTCCGGCGATTCGCGATTGCTGGCGGATGGGTTCATGTGAAAAACCTCCACGCCGTTTTCGTAGACGCGGAGGCTACCGGCACGCGATATCGATTCCTTCCCTTCGGCTTTATCGGAGCCGGATAGGGCCGCTGAACTCGTTGTCCTTTTCTCTGCTCCATGTGTTTCGGCAACGGCTGCAGCGGATGCCGGCGAGGTCGTGGCGTTCATCGCGGAGGACGTCTTGCCGCGACCAACCTCCGATGTTCGCTGGGTCCGTCCGGGACGCTCAATCAGCCGCACTCCGAGGAAGAGCGCACAAACAAGAACGGTCAGGCCCAAGGCCCATGTGACGAAATCGAGTCGCCGCGTTGGCTCTGGGGCGAGATCGCTGAAAATGTCATCCTCAGAATCATGGCTAGGCTCTACGCTTGTCAGCGAAACGAGAGGATGCTCAATCGCCGGAGGCACGGAAGAAAGCTTCAGGGGCTTCTCCACACACTCGAGGTTCTTGATTACCCGATGTGCCAGCGCCTCCAGCGTGTGCAGGTCGCGATCCGAAAAGGCCGCAGGCCGAGCGGAAAAAATTTCAAAGATGCCCACGGGTTCCGCGTTGCGCAGGAGCGGCAATAACATCATGGACCGCAGACCAAGCTGGAGGCAGGTTTCGGTATCAGCGCGCGGATCAGACAGCGCATCTTCGCATCGCTGCACGCTCCGGCTTTGGATGCACTGCCCGGAAAGACCGGATGCACTATCGAACCGGGCTCCCAGTTCCGGCGCCGTGTCTCCGCTGGTGGCTCGGCAAACCATTTCTCCATCGCGCAGCAAAACGATGGCTGCTCCGGTCGCTCCCGTCGTGAGACAAGCCTGCTCAACGATTTCGTTGAGCACGATTTCCAAAGCCAGCTCCGCCGAAAATCGCTCCGAAAAGCGTCCGCCGCCGTGGGCCGAAAACAGAGCGGCCAGGCGCGCGAGATCAGACTCCGAGCCGGAGCCAGTGCTCGGCGGCGTTTCGTCCTCCGGCCAGGGCAATCGATCCGCCGGGGCACTTTTCACAGCCTCGGTTTCCGACATGGGATCATCCGGCATACAAATCAAATCCGGTGACAGGATGTTTCTGTAGCGGAGTTTCACCCCAAAATTCGTGGTTGTCAATACGCTTCGAAGCAACCGTCCCTTCGGCGAAATGCGAATGCTTTGCTGCGGAACCGGCCAATCCCAAAACGGCAGAAGAATCTGACGAGTCAATCAGTTTGAAGCTTGCCTGCGGGGCGGCGATGTTAGAATCAAGCGAAATCTCGCGATGAATTGAATACATAGGTTGTTTGCCTCGAATCTTCCGGGACCTTGCTGAGACGTCTAGCGTCGCAGCGGTTTCGAGATTTCGCCGGAGTTTAAAAATGCGGATTGCTGTCGTTGGTTCCGGATATGTAGGATTGGTAGCAGGCGCCTGCTTCGCTGACCTCGGTCACGACGTGGTTTTAGTGGACAATGATGAGCGCAAGTTGGCCGCTCTCAAGAATGGGCAGGTCCCCATCCACGAAAATTTCCTGCCCGAATTGCTGAACCGCCATCGCGGTCATCGGCTCACTTTTTCAGATGACCTGCGGGAAGCCGTCCGTACCAGCGTGGCTATCTTTATTGCAGTTGGAACGCCGCCGACCGAGCGCGGTGAGGCCGACCTCTCCTATGTGGAATCGGTCGCGCGCGAAATCACCGGCGGCGTCGATGACTACAAGGTTATCGTCGAGAAGAGCACTGTCCCGGTTTACACCAGCGAATGGATTCGCAAGATCATTCTGCGCAACGGCGCTGACTCCAGCTCTTTCGACGTTGCCTCCAATCCGGAATTCCTGCGCGAAGGTACCGCCGTCACCGATTTCCTCTTTCCGGATCGCATTGTCGTAGGTTGCGACAACGACCGATGTGCTAATGTTCTCCGCGAGGTCTACGCTCCGCTGACTAGCGGCACTTATTACGAACGCAGTGACGCCATCCCGCAACCCGACCGCACCTCTATCCCCGCCCCGATTCTCGTAACCAGCACCAAGAGTGCGGAACTCATCAAGCACGCATCCAATGCATTTCTTGCCATGAAGATTTCTTTCATCAATGCGGTCGCATCCATGTGCGAATCGGTGGGCGCAGATGTCAATCAGGTCTGCCATGGCATTGGCACCGACTCACGCATTGGACCGCGCTTCCTGAATCCTGGGATCGGCTATGGCGGCTCCTGCTTCCCGAAAGATGTAATGGCCTTCCGTGCCGTCGCTCGCGAATGCGGATACGATTTTCGCCTGCTCGATGAAGTGATGCACATCAACGAAGATCAGCGCGCCCGCTTCCTGCGCAAAGTCCGCAGCGCCCTGTGGACGCTTCGCGGCAAGCACCTCGGGGTTCTCGGGCTGGCCTTCAAGGGCGGTACTGACGACATTCGAGAATCCCCGGCTATCCTTATTGTGCAGGCTCTCTTGCAGGAAGGGTGCAAGATCAGCGCCTTCGACCCCGCAGCCATGGAGCGCGCGCAGGAAGTGATGAGCACGGGCGTCAGGTTTGCGAACTCCGCCTACGAAGCTGCTACCGGCGCCGATGCACTGCTCATCCTCACCGAATGGGAAGAGTTTGCCAATCTCGATCTTCAACGCCTGAACCGGGAACTCAAATATCCCATCGTGATTGACGGCCGCAACCTGTATGATCCCGAGGTGATGGCCGCCAATGGCTTCACCTATTACAGCGTGGGACGGGCGGCCTCGCATCCGGATGGCGTTCCTGCAGCCTTGAGAAACGGCGCCAAGAAAGCATGAGCCAACAACGCGCTCTGGTGACCGGCGGCGCCGGCTTCCTGGGATCTCATCTCTGCGATGCTTTGCTCGGCGAGGGCTGGAGTGTGATTGTCGTCGATAACCTGCTCACCGGGCGACGGGCAAACATTGACCATCTCCAAGATGACTCCCGATTTGAGTTTATAAATAAAGACATCTGCGAGCCCTTCGACGTCGGCAAAGTCGATTACGTCTTCCACTTCGCCAGCCCCGCCAGTCCTGTGGATTACACCATCCACGGCATTCCCACGCTGAAAGTAGGATCGCTCGGAACTTTTCACGCCTTGGATGTGGCCCACAAATACGGTGCAAAATATTTCGTATCGTCGACCTCAGAGTGCTATGGCGATCCTCTCGAGCATCCGCAGAAAGAAACATACTGGGGAAATGTAAATTCGATCGGCCCGCGCTCGGTCTATGACGAAGCCAAGCGCTTCACCGAAGCCGTTAGCATGGCCTATCACCGCTACCACAAAGTCGATACTCGCATCGTACGGATCTTTAACACTTACGGACCGCGCATGCAGTTAAATGACGGCCGCGTGGTGCCTAACTTCATGAAGCAAGCTCTGCGCGGCGAAGACCTCACCGTTTACGGTACGGGCAGCCAGACGCGCAGCTTCTGTTACGTCAGCGACGAGATTGACGGTTTTATTCGCCTTGCGAAATCCTCGGAGCATCTGCCGGTCAACATCGGCAATCCAAACGAGTTCACGATCCTCGAATGCGCCCAGCACGTCATCAAAGTTACGGGATCGAAAAGCAAAATCGCATACGAACCACTGCCGCAAGATGATCCCAAACAGCGGCGTCCTGATATCACGAAAGCTCGCACTTTGCTCGGTTGGGAGCCAAAGATTCAGCTCGAGGAAGGCCTACGCCTTTCACTGGATTACTTCCGCAAAGCCGTCGCGGGAGAAACTGCCGCAGCAAAGTAATCGCCGCTTCCCTAACGCAGATTTCCACACCCGCCGGAACTAATAAGGGGGAGTAAACTCTGGGATAAACGGGAGGTATAACTCCCAAGTCTGCTTCAAAGGAGTTCGGTTATGCAGATCGTCACTCCCAGTCGAGTGTCTCTACGCTCCCTAAATCGTTTCGCGATGATCGCCGCCATTCTGGCGGCATCGTTTCTATACTCTCCAATGCTAGCCTTCTCCGGTCAGGTTAACCTCGGCCCAAACGTTTACATCTTTAATCCCAGCATGCCGCTAGGTGATATTCAGGCGACAGTCGATTCCATTGCCACCCAGCAGGTCTCCAACCAATTTGGAACTCAACGTTATGCGTTATTGTTCGAACCTGGCACTTACGGATCCAGTGCCACTCCGCTCAACTTCCAGGTCGGGTACTACACCACGGTGGCAGGTCTCGGCCAGTCCCCTGCCGATGTCGTGATCAACGGCTCCATCGACGTATACAACCAGTGTTTCGACGGAAGCTGCATAGCGTCTGACAATTTCTGGCGATCGTTGTCAAACCTGACCATCAACGTAACCAACCCGACCTTCGGCTGCTACGCCGGCGAATTCTGGGCGGTGTCACAAGCTGCTCCAGTTCGACGCGTTCTCGTCAACGGGAATGCCACTTTTATGGATTATTGCACCGGCCCCTCGTACGCCAGTGGCGGATTCGTCGCCGACTCGGAATTCGAAGGAGGCAGCATCGTCAGTGGGTCGCAACAGCAATGGATCACGCGGAACAGCCAGATCGATGGCTGGAGCAACGGCGTCTGGAACCAGGTCTTCTCAGGCGTCGTAGGTGCCCCCGCGCAGTGCTTTCCGGTTCAAGCTTCCTGCGGAGGCCCGTACACGACGCTCGCGACCAGCCCAGTCACTCGCGAGGAACCATATCTCTATATGGACTCCTCCGGGCAGTACAACGTCTTCGTGCCTGCCGTGCAACGTAACTCCGTGGGCACCACATGGGCCAGCGGCCCAACCCCGGGCTCATCCATCCCAATCTCGAAGTTCTTCATTGCGCAGCCGACAAACTCCGCGGCGCAAATCAACGCGCAGCTACTCTTGGGCAAGAACCTCATACTCACACCTGGCATCTACAACCTGGATCTGCCACTCCTGGTCACGCGCCCCGATACGGTCGTGCTCGGCATTGGCTTCCCCACTCTGATCCCAGAGCACGGGATCGTGTCGATGATCGTCCTTCCTTCAAGAGGGGTCATGGTCTCAGGGATGATTTTCGACGCCGGAATTCCGAATTCTCCACTGCTTCTTCAGTTTGGGACTCCGTTCGGCGCGAGTTCCAGCTCTGACCCATCGGCGCTGCAGGATGTCTTTTTCCGCATTGGCGGAGCGGAGCCGGGTCAGGCGACGGTTAGCCTGTCAGTCGGCAGCGACGACACAATCCTTGATGACATATGGGCTTGGCGTGCCGATCACGGCAACGGCGTGGGTTGGACCGACAACACCGCCGACACTGGCCTCGTCGTCACCGGGAACAACGTGACCGCATATGGCCTTTTCGTCGAGCACTACCAGAAATACGAGGTCATCTGGCTCGGCAACGGAGGTACGGACATTTTCTTCCAAAACGAAATGCCTTACGACCCACCCAGCCAAGCCGCATGGATGGAGGCTCCCGGCGTCGATGGCTGGGCGGCGTTCAAAGTGGCGAATCACGTGACCAGCTTCAGCGGATACGGCCTTGGTAGCTACAGCTTCTTCAATCAGGGCGTGAACATCTACGCAGCCAATGCGTTCGAGGTGCCCACCACCCTTCCACCGTCGAGCCTGAACGATCTGCTCACGATCTTCCTCAGCACCGCCGGATCGGGTGGCATCCTGAACGTAATCGACAATACGGGAGGCTCTTCGACCATCGCGAACCCGGATACCCCGGTCACCCTGGTAAGTTTTCCGTGACGGGATGACACATCTTCACTCGTCACAATCGAATTCTCAAGAGTTCCCCGTCCAGGCTCCGCTTGGGCGGGGTTTTTGATTTGTCTTGGAAAAATTACTCGGCGGGAATTCACAACCAGAGATCCTGGGAGTGACGAAAGAACTCAGAACTGAGAGCGGCCTCTAAGAACTTTGCGCGGTAGCCGCCACGAAGTCAATCAACTGCTGGACACCCTGCCGCTCATCCTTGGTATTCAGATGAAACGACACTCCCATCCCGTAGCCGGGATGCGAGGACTTCACTTTACCGCTTAAGCGCAACTTCATCTCATGGGTGCGCACCACAATCTCGACAGCCACGCCGGCGGCGAATGCCAGCGGCATTTCGAGGTAACACCCTCCCGGACTCAGATCGCTGAGATGACAGTAGTTTCGTACTGAGCTTCCCTGCTGATAAACCTCCGCCCCCAGACGGCATGCATATCGGGTTTGTCCGCGGCGATTGCCTGGCTCTTCGCGCAGCCGAGCGCCAGCTTCGCCATCGCGTCCGTTCGTTTCCTGTTTTTCCGTGCGTTGATCCGAATTCTCATTCGGCCGGATAGAGTGTTCAACCTGTACTTCCTCGGCTGCCAGTTGCTGCCTCGGCGCGTCTGCCAGATTGATCTGCAGCCACTCCCGAAGCACTCGCCGCGAAGCCTGCGGCACATCGACAAATTGAATTCCCGCGCGACCGTTCCAATCCTGCCATACCACTTGGCCGGAGAGCCGCACGCTCGCGGTTTGTCCCGGCAATTGAAACTGAAAGTAAACTTTGCAAGTGGGCGGCAACTTCTTGCCAAAGTTCACCGCCATGCCGTCTTCCGCCAAATCGACCAGAGTCGCTCTCGCCTGCTCCACGCCGGCGTAGTCGATCGTCGCATGCGTGTGCACCGCGGCCCGAGCCTTGCGGCGCTTATCGCGGAACAGCACACTCTGCGCCGCCCGCAGGCTGCTCAGCGCCCGATCGTAGGAAACCGGCTTGTACAGAACGAAGTTCACGCCGAGCGAAAACATCTCCCGGATGTTCTCCTGCCCTGCCACCACGGCCACCGCCAGAGTGGAATCGTTGAGCCGAGAGGAGCGGCTCTCATGCAACAAGGAAGTGACATCCGCCTGCGTTTCACAGTCGAGAATGATCAGGTCGAAGCGCTCCTGCGCCAGTCGCACCGCCGCACGCACAGCTTCAGAACACAACTCCACTTGAATGCCGAGTTCTTCCAGGACGCGCCTCAGCACTTCGACTGAAGCCTCGTCCACGCAAACCAGGAGTGATGAGAGAGTCATACCTGCGAACCATCGTAGGGTCACGGTGGTTCGTCCGACAAGTTACCGGAGTCATGCCGAACGCTCTCGTCTTCCGTGGAATCACTCCTAACTGCACTGCACTCAGTCTTGTGACAATAGTCACCATGCGGATTACAAAAGGCCAATGGTCGCGCACTGAACCGTAGTGCTTTGACGCTGTCTGATCCCCTTCCTAGTATCAAGAATGCCGGACACTCTGCGGGTCCGTTTGACCTTTATTGCGGACGGCGATGGGTTTTCTATGCAGGTAGATGAGTAGAAAACTTTTGGATAGAGCGTTAAAGAGATTCAGGCAAGCGTCAGAAGCAAGCGACACGAACCCTTCCCCGCACTGAAAATTTATGGCATTGCGAAAAGACCACGGGTTGTCACTGCTGGAAATGGTGATCACGCTGTGCATTGCTCTCATTATGTGTGCCGTCACCTTCATTGCCATACGGCCCATGCTTAACCAGAGCAATGTTGACTCGGCCTATGACACCACCTTGATGGCCTTGCGCAATACGCGCAATCTTGCCGTCACCCAGAGTCACGAGTACATCGTCACCTTTACCCCCGGGGCTGGTGTCGTGCCGGGCACGATCCAGGTTCAGTACCAGCCACCGGCGCTGGCTGGAATCGCACAACCGATTCAGCAGGTGATCAACTACACCATCCCACTGGGCGTGAACTTCCAGATGCAGGCGGGATTCCCTGCCAGTCTGCCCGATGGCTTCGGCACCGGCGTTAACGCGATTGACTTCGAATCTACGGCAGGCGTTCCCCTCAACTATGTCGTCTTCTATCCCGATGGCTCGGCGCAGGACATCCTCGGCAACTACGTCACGGGTGTCGTCTACATGACGCGCCCCGCCGACACCATGTTCAGTTCGCGGGCGGTGACCGTGTGGGGAGCTACAGGCAGAATCCGCGGGTGGCGGCTGGCACAGCCAGGAGGCGTTTGGACTTGGGTACAACAATGACGCAGCAGAACAAATCCGTTACGAAGCAATCAGAGGAAGGCGGTTTCACGCTTCTGGAGGTGATGATCGCCATCATGGTCATGACCATCGGACTCCTCGCCGTCATCGCGACTTTTGCCACTGCAATAGAGGCCACCGCCTCGGCGCAGGAAGATCTCATCGCGCGGCATAAGGCTCTTGATGCCCTGGAAAGCATCTATACCGCCCGCAATAGCCAGCAACTTCCCTTCGCATCCATCAACAACATCGCCAATGGTGGTGTTTTCGTAAGCGGGGCCTCGCCGCTGCTCTGCGCCGGACCTGACGGTCTGGTTGGCACGGCCGACGACGTGGCTTGCACGGCTCCGGACACAGGTGCGGCCTGCCCCGGCGGGGTGGAGTGTCTGGTCCTGCCCGGCCCAGATGGCATTCTCGGCACTGCCGATGACATCACTGACAGTCTGAGCAATTTCAAACGAACCATCACCTTTTCGAACGTGTTGCTGCCCGCCAGCCAAGGCGGCGGAATCAACCCAAACCTTATTGCCGTCGCCATCACCGTCTCATACACGAAACCTGGCTGGCCGCCGCGCAACTATACCGTGAACAGTCTGATCTCTAGCTATCACTAATCCGGATGAAAACCATGAAGATGCGCCTCACAAAATCGCAACGCGGATTCAGTCTTCTGGAACTGATGATTGCCGCTACTCTCGGCGTCCTCGTCATCCTGGCGATGACCAGCCTCTTCAAGACGGGAATGACCACTATTTTCACGGTGACGCAGCGCGCCGAGACTCAGCAGAACATGCGCGCCGCCGTCGAGTTAATAACGAAGGACATCAGCCTGGCGGGATCAGGCCTGCCCTCAGGCGGTCTGCAGCTACCGACTGCTGGCGGTGCCATTAAGGTCGCTTGCAATTATCAAAACGGAACGTGCTACGTCCCGGGCGACGTCTACAACGCCAATTACATGACTGGTATCCTGCCCGGCTTCGGCAATGGAGTGCAGAATAGCACCGTCATCGCCGCCGCTCCCGCCGCGACTAACGACAGCATTACTTCGATCTACTGCGATTACAATTTCCCGCTCACGAACTTTACATTCGCTTTTCCTACCCCTACTTCCGCGACTGCTACAACGGTCAATGCAGCAGTCACTCCCAACAACATTCTTGCCCCGGGTGGCCTCAACGTTGGCGACCTGATGCTGTTCACAGTGAGTTCGGCTGGCAACGGAACAACCAGCCAAGGCACCAGCTCCGTGCAGACCGCTGCTGCCGTAGGCGAGATCACCGGCCTGACGCCCGGGACCCCCGCTGGCATTACTTTTGCTTACGCCGACTCGTTGAATCTCAACCAGGCCGTAGGAGATGCCAACAGCCTCGCCTACGTCATTCAGAATTCCATGGGCGGAGGCACCACCGTCACCGCCTGCCGGCTGGAAGCGGTTACTTATTTCCTCGAGGTACCGCCGGCGGGTGGCACCGTACAGACTCCGCGCCTGATGCGTCAGGTCAACGCCCTTCCCGCCGTCGCCGTAGCCGATAACATCATCAACCTGCAATTCAGTTATGACGTCATCAGTGCCACGACCGGTCTTATGAATGCAAATCTAGCCAATGTGATCGCGGCTGGAGATTCCCCCGCCCTGATTCAGAAGGTCAACATGTGGGTGATGGGACAGAGTGTCATTGCGAGCGGAGACAAATCCCAGAGCATGTATCTGGCAAGTTCCGTCAGCACCCGCAACATGAGTTTCTGCAATTCCTATAGCAATAGCACGACGGTTTGCCAATGAGTACCTGGGTGAGGTTTGAGGGGGAGAACATGAGGAAGAGAACAACCGATTCGCGGGGCTTCACGCTCATCGCGGCCCTTTTGTTGACGCTGTTGTTGTCGGCAATGGCTGTGGGTCTTTTGTATATGGTCAACAGTGAACAGCGCATGGGAGGCAACGACCTGGAGGGCAACCTTGCATATTACGGCGCTGAGTCGGGCATGGAAAACCTGACGGCTCAACTCTCTCAGCTCTATCAGCAGTCGCAGAATCCAGACTCCACCTCCATTTTGGCGCTTACCAATGCCACCAACTGGCCGACCGCGATTACAGGCTCCAACATCACCAACGTGGGCTACGCCGAGAACATTAGCTGGCCACCCACCCAACCCAACGGGAAAGCTTGTCCCGATCCTCCGAACCCTTGTGGAGGGTGGGACATCGTCGGTTCGGGTCAGGACCAGGGCATGGTCGCATCGCTCATCCCTTTCACGCTGCAGGTAACCGCGACTCGTGATTCCTCCGGAGCCCAGGCAACCACCAACGCCTCATACGCAGCGACCGGTGCATCTGTCAATCTCACTCGTACTTTGGAAGTCGCACTGCTTCCCGCTTTCGAATTCGGTGTCTTTTGCGACGGCGACTGCGATTATTTCGCCGGTCCTCCGTTTAACTTCGGCGGCCGGGTCCATACCAACGGAAACCTCTTCCTTGCCTCCGGCGGTACGCTAACTTTTACTGACAAGATCGCCGCCGTAGGCCAGGTCGTCACGGACCAGCTCGAGAATGGATGGCCGACCGCCAACGGCTACACGGGAAGCACCTACGTACCAAACGCCGCCCTCGGCTGTCCGGCAGCCCCGGGAGCCGGACCGGCAGCCAATTGCGTGAAGCTTACCGCCGGCAGTTGGACGGGCGGATTCCCACCCACGGGTGCGGCAAATCCCGGCTGGAAGGGGATTTCGACGGGCACATTTGCCAGCTTCATCGTGAATGGATTGACTGGCGCCACCAAGCTGCAGCTGCCCTTTGTGAATTCGTCGAAAGTTGGGGCAATCGATATCATTCGCAGGCCGACGCCCGGCGATACAAACCAGATGGCCAACTCTCGCCTCTACGGAATCAACGGCACGAAGGCCCAAATTCGCATCCTGCTGGCCGATACGGAAGGCGACCTGTACCCTGGGCAAGTCAGGGCTGATCCCGGCCAGGACATACAACTCGGAACGCCAAACGCTAACCCGTTCGTTGCCTTACCCTTAGCGAACGTCGCGTCCGGGAACGGAGTTGGTGCGGGAAACATGTACTTCGCCTCGGCCAAGCCCGGCGCAGCCAACAACGATTGGACCGCCGCAGCTCCTACGGGATGCGCCGGCGGTCTTGGGTCATGGCCCTTGCACGGTGAGGTCACCACGGGCACGCCCTGCCAAGGCGCGTGGCTCCGCGTGGAATATCTGAATGCTGCGGGAACCTGGGTTGGCGTTACTACGGAATGGCTTGGATTTGGCTTCGGCCGTGGCTACAACGCACCTCCCACTCACCCCTATAATGCCTCCTCCGTTACCGCGCCTTATTGTCAAAATTTCTCCACTGCGCTCTACCCGGTGGGCCAATGCCAAAACGGAATCAGCCCTGCCATCCTGATCCTCCAGCAGCTTCAAAGCGGTGTCGCACCAGGAGGGGCGACGGGAGCTGTAGCAACTCAGTACAATTGGCTTCCCATCAACTTTTACGATGCTCGTGAAGGCGAGCCTCGTGACAGCCGGCCGGCAGGCGACCCGAACACCGACTGTAGCCCCAACGGGATCATGAACGCGGTTGAGCTCGACGTGGGCAATTTGTGGCTCTGGCTGCAAGGAGCCCTCGGGACTCCCTATGCCGGCAAGAGCGGCCCTCTGGTGAGCCCCAATGCCGTCTTCAACGCCAATGGCTATATCCTGTATTTTTCCGACCACCGGGGCATGATCCCGGATAAATACCCGTTGACCACTTTCTACAACAACTTCTCGGGCATGTCCGGTTTAAACGACACCGTGAATAGCACGTCGGTGGTTGGCGTGCCCGACGGCGCGCTGGAACCGATTACGTACTACAGCGCCGCGAACCCGCAGGTCACTATTCCTTATTCGCCGGAAGACACGGCCGTGAAGGGCGCAGCGGTGAATCTCGGGAACGTCGAGAACTGGGGCGAGAAATATCTGGGCGCCGGTTTTGGCCTCTCCGGGGGCGCCATGAGCGAGCCTTACTATATTCACGGCTCTGTCGTGAACAACGCCATCCAATGCTACACAAACCTGGCAACCACGCCGAGCGCCGCGCCTTACCCCGGCACCGCCGAATGGAACATGGTGACCGGCCCGCGGCATGTGCTGCGCCTCGTCGATGGCGGCATGGATAACAAGGGGAACAGTTACGTTCCGCCCACGAACGGCAATCCGAATAACAACGGAGTCGGGTTCACCGTCGCCTCCGAGGAGCCGGTTTATGTGTGGGGTGATTACAATACTGGCACCGCCGATCCTTTCTGGCCCAGCGAAAATGTCACCAACACTCCTCATTCCGCTGCTGCCATCATCGCCGATGCGGTTACGCTGCTCTCCAACCCGCCGTCACAGGCTACGACTCCAACCATCGACACGGGGTGGACAGATCTTGGGAGCTTTGTGAACCCCAGCCTGGCCGGCAGCCGCCTCGGAAACACCAGCTACTATCGCATGGCCATTGCCGCCGGCAAGAGCATTCCCTTCCCCGAACCGGGATGGGCCACTGCTGCCGGCTTGAAGGATTTCGGAACAGACGGCGGGATGCACAACTTCCTCCGCTATCTGGAAGACCGAAGCGACGCCGGGAAGGGCGCCACAGTGAACTATGCTGGTTCGCTGATCAGCATGTACTACTCGCAGTATGCAACGGGCATCTTCAAGTGTTGCAACGCGGTTTACGGCGCTCCTACGCGTAACTATTTCTTCGACACGCAATTCCTGAACCCCAACAACCTGCCTCCCGGAACTCCCATGTTCCAGGACGTGGTGAGTTTGGGCTTCCACCAGAGCTTCACTCCACAATAACTCGCAACCAACGCAAGACAACACCCCGGTCCCGCTCCGCGGATCGGGGTTTTTATTTTTTTATACTATTTCCTGCCTTGTCTCTTTTCGCTTAGAGTAACCGGGCTAGAATCGTTCGCACCAAACTCACACGTGAGCACATCTCGTCCATCGACGCTGCCGCAGCATCCCCGGAGGCAAATCTCGATTTGGCTTTGGTCGGCATTCTCCCTTTGCGCCCTCGCTGGCGTCGCTGTGTTTCTGGTCCCTGCCTTCATTATTCGTCCCTTCAGTTATCAAGCACCGCGCGCGCTTCTCGTCGCCATGGCTTTGCGGCAACGTGCTCCAACAGGTACGCTGATCGCAGCGCTCGCCTGTTTCGTGCTGGCTTCGGTGCTATGGAAAACCGTTGGCTGGTGGCGCAGGTCTTTCCTGGTCCTCGTCCTGCTCGTCGTCGCCTTTTCCGCTGTCATGGCCCGCATCAACTACTTCGAGTGGATGTTCCATCCCATCCCCTACCCGCAATTCCTTGCGCAATCCGAAAGCAAGCTTGACCCGAAAGAGATGGTTCTGTCCATTCACCTCGGTGATGACGCGCGTGCCTATCCCATCAGCCAGATGGCCTACCATCACGTCCTGAATGACGTAGTCGCAGGCGTGCCTGTTGCCGTCACCTATTGAACGCTCTGTCACACCGGTCTGGTGTGGACGCGAACGATCAATGGACGGGCGCTGCACTTTTATCTCGCCGGCATCAACAACCAGAACTTCCTCATGCGCGATCGTGAAACTGGAACATGGTGGCAGCAGATCACCGGCAAGGCCATCTATGGCCCGCTGCAAGGCGCGGCGCTCGATCTCGTCCTCAGCGACGAACTCAGCTTCGGCCAGTGGCGCAGCGAATCTCCCTACGGCCAGGTGCTCGCACCCGTTGCTAAATACACGAAAGAGTACGATCCCAACTGGGAGCCAGACGTCGCCAAGCTTCCCGTCGTCATCAGCTTTCCTGGAACCCAGCTGAAATCGCGCGATGTCGTCATAGGACTGACTATCGACGGCGCCGCCCGTGCCTATCCCTGGGAAACTTTTGGTAAGCAATCTCCGATTCTCGACCGCGTCAACGGCATGCCGTTGCTTCTCGCCCTCGGCCCCGACGGCAAATCTTTTCGAGTCTTTCTCAGCCGCATCGACGGAAAAGATGCGGAGTTCTTTCTGCAAGCTGACACGCCACAGTGGACACTGCTCGACACGCTGACCGCCAGCCAGTGGAACTTTCAAGGCTGCGCCACCTCGGGCCCCGCGCAGGGAAAATGTCTCGCCCGCGTTCCAGCCCTCAAAGACTATTGGTTCGACTGGCGCAACTACCATCCCGACACAACCATCTACAGACACTAGGACAATTGCTTAAAATCGGAGTGACAAGAAAACGAGGAGGGATTGATCCGTGTCTGCGATTCATGCCATTTTTTGGGATGTTGGAGGAGTTCTCCTCAGCAACGCGTGGGATCACACTGAACGTGCCGCCGCGCTTGAATGTTTTCGTCTCGATCAGGAGGAGTTTCATGCGCGGCACGAAATGGTGGTTTCGTCATTTGAGCGCGGCAAGATCTCGCTCGATGAATACCTGGATCGCACCGTCTTTTACCGAAATCGTCCCTTCACGCGGGAAGAGTTCCGCGATTATATGTTCTCGTTGTCGCGGCCGATGCCGGAAGTTCTTGCCTTCGCGCGCGCTCTCGCTCTGTCCGGAAAATATTTCATGGGAACGATCAACAACGAGTCGCGCGAGTTGAATTTGCAGCGGATCGAGAAATTCGGTCTGCGGGAAATCTTCCGCTTGTTTGTCAGCTCTTGCTTTGTCGGCCTGCGCAAGCCGGAGAGCGGGATTTATCGTCTGGCGCTTGAGATCACGCAGATAAACCCAGAAGAATGTTGTTTCATTGATGACCGCGCTCTGAACCTAGAGTGTGCAGCCAAGTTAGGCATGCGTACGATTCAGATGCAAACCCTCGATCAGTTGCAGGGAGATTTGGGGAAGCTGGGCGTGAAAGTCTAGGAAAATCAGGTCTTGGGTCTTAGGGGTGTGAGGTCTTACGATTCAAGCCCAATACCCAAGACCTATGAACTCGCAAACAGCAGCTAGCTTCTTCGTGGCTGCGCCTTCGGCGTTGGCGAAACAGCGGCTTTAGGAACATCCGATTCCGCATTGGTCAAAGTCAGGTCGCTCGACCAGCATTCGGAGACCAGTTTCCACTCGCCGCCAGTTTGCTTGGCAAAGACCCACAAATACTTGCCCCGCTCTTCCCGGCGCTTGCCGGCTGTGCCCGGAACCAGCGCGCTGTATCGTCCGACTTCATGTGCCAGATCACCCGCCACTTCCACGCGGATCGGTTCCACCGCGACTTCTCCAAGGCCGGATTCGAGCGCTGAGAAGAAGAACTCGCGCACGGCTGCTGCTCCGCGAAGTAGCGGAAGATTCGAACGAAGCACCAGCGCATCGGGTGCGTAGAGATCGAGGAGTTCATCGAGTTGCCGCGTGTTGCAGGCCAAAACCCACTCCTGCGTGAGACGCCGAACCGCAGCCTCGCTGCGGCTCATGGGTTCGCCCTTCGCAGCCGCGGCGATGCGCAAACGGTCCGCCTCGCGTGCGCTCTCGGGAGCGTTACCTCGCGGCGCCACAACTCCACCTTCCACTCCACCCTCAAAATAGTGGTGATGGTAATGGTGGTGATAGTGATGCGTTCCGGACCCAGCCCCTTCTGGCGGATGAACCTCCTGGGCGGACTCCGGTATGGCTGAGGGATCTCGAACCAGCGGCTCGTCATTGTTGATCGCCATTTCGCGAGGCGCCGGTTCGAAATTCGGAGATGCAATGGATGACGATTGCTCGGATGCAGTTCCGGTGGGAAGTCCGCACATGCCGCAGAACTTGTTGCCTTCGCGATTGTGATGCCCGCACGAAGGACAAGCAATCGACGCGGTGTTTTGCAACGCGGTTTCTTCCACCGCGGTTTCAGAGTCCATCCTCATGGTCAGCCGCTGCATAGCTTGCAGAGCCGCTGCAATCGCTTCCTGATTCGGCTTGGGCCGCCGTATCTCAGGATAGAGACGCTGATAGATCTCTCCTAATGCGGGATTGTAGGGACCGATGCTGGGGCCTGGGTCCTCAGAATCAGGCGCGGGACTCACGCTCAATGGCTTCGCGAGTTTCTTGTCTCTATCCACGATTCAAAGCACGCCGGTTGGCTCAGACGTACGGTTCATTCTAGCCCAAGCGGCCAAATTTTATTAACGCCGGGAAAACTCGATTTTGCCTTCGGCTTCGGTAGGAACTCCGTTGCAGGTTGCCGGACGATATCGCCAGGCGCGAACCGTTTGCAGAACGTTGCGGTCCCGCACAAGGCCGGCGCTCTCCAGAATAAGAGGACTATGTACACGTCCATCGGCGCCGATGATGAAACTAACCTTGACCTTGATGCCCGCTGTCGTCAGCACCATCAGGGGATCGGGCGTGGTCAGAGCCTCGGGGGGCTGTGTGTCTTCACAGCGCGCACGTGCGCTCGTATGCGGGACGTCACTGAACTCGGAGGCGCGGACGGGACTCTTCCAGAGTTGATGCTCACGCTCCACTAAGATTGCCCGGCCAAAACGAATAGAAATGGAAGAAGACTGCACAGACGCGGCAGCGGGAATTGCGCAGATCAGTAACCAAGGCCAGAGTCGACGAAGCATCTTGCAGCCCTCGATTGGGGCAGGTTCGCTCCCGTATACCTAATGAGTGGCAAGTTTAGGGCCAGCGACCATCTCGTGAAACTATCTTATTATCAATTGTTTACGAACTATACACTGCAGCCGCTGCCTACGAGGTGAATCTGATTGCACAAACTCAGCCTGGATGTCCGCTCGATAAGCTTCTCAGGGTCAAGAGAGTAATTTCGGGCGGGCAATTCAAACGGACCGGAATATTGACCGTTCCTAACCCAGCGTTCGTGTAGAGACTAAGACCGCCGACACGATAGCTTCCCCACACATACTTCTTCGCCATCTCCGGCAAATAGAGCGGAGGAAGCAATGGGACCCTGACCTGCCCTCCATGAGAATGTCCGGAGAGTTGAAGGTCAATGGGGAATTTGCAAGCTTCATCAGCGAAGTCGGGCTCGTGGGCGAGCAAGACAACAGCCTCGTTGGCGGGGATGTTGTGCAATGTCTTGGTGAGATCCGCGCTCCCATATATCACGTCGTCTACTCCTGCGAGCCAAACACGTGCGCCGTCGCGTTCGATCGTGACGGATTCATTCACCAGGACGTGGATCCCCTCGGCTTCAATAGCGCGTGTCACATGGACTGGATCCGTATCCAAATCGTGATTCCCCAGAACCGCCCACAAACCGTGGGGTGCGGTCATCTGGCGAAGAAGGCGAGCACAGGGCTCGGCATCGGATGCTCCCTTCGCCTCGTCTCCGAATGCCGGTACGGAAACGAAGTCTCCTGTAAGAACGATCAGGTCAGGACGAAGACCATTTACCAGTGGAATCGCTGCACGCAACGGATGCACGGAAAAGTATGGGTCGTAATGAAAGTCGCTCAGCAGCGCGATGGTGAAGCCATCCATCCGCCCGGGCCAACGGGGCAGCATGTAATCCTGGCGGACGACGCGAGGGCGGTTCGGTTCCAGCAGGATTGAATCTCCGGCAATGGCGACTGCCCCGGCGGCCGCCGTCCGGTAAAGAAACTGACGCCTGGTGGTGGGAATCAGTGGCAAACGAAACTTACTCGATAAGTATTTACGAAGTTCATATGTATCTGTCTAGAATAACCGACCGGAAAAAATCGCTGTAGTCGCCAGAACTTTCAAATCGCGAAAAAAAGAGCCGCAGACCTAGAAGCTGAAGGTCACCTGCAAATCGATGCGGCGAACAGCCGCGGAGTTAGAGAAAGGCCCGTTAAATGGAAGTCCGTTCGGCGTATCAAAGAACCGCGAACCCAGAATGCCGCTAGGGTTTGCGTAGTTCACTTTGCTGAGAGCGTTGCGCGCGATCACGCCGAAAGTGAGGTTGTAGCGGTGATCAGAACCGCTGGGTATTCCACCACCTGGCCCGCCGCCGAAAAGAGGACCCCGCGGACCGCCGCCACCGCGTCCACCACCGCCTGGACCACCACCCGGACCTTGATTGCCCGCGGCGCGGCCGGTCTTGGGCCCGAAACCGAAAGTCTTCGTGAGACGGAGATTCAAAGTGAACTGCGATGGCCCAGTGCCATAGTTGATAGGAACGATTTTTTCGCCGGCAGTGGGGCGAGCGTCGAAGGTCCCGAGCGGCGTGCAATAGGTGGTCGAAGAGGGCGTGTTTACGGTTGTAGGACAAGTCGCATTGGAAATGAATCCCGGACGATCATTGAAGATGGAATCGTCATTCAGATCATTGGTCGTCGTGATGTTGAAAGGAGAACCGGAGGTCGCAATCATGAACGGACTCAGGCGGAAGCTGTAAGGAAGAGCGAGAGAGCCTCCGAAGAAGAGTCGATTGCGGATGTCAAAGGAACCGCGGCCGTAATCGGCGCTGATATTATAGGAGTTCGAGGGAAAGCTGGAAACACCGGAAGTATCGCTGTTGGCATAGTTGAGGACGTAATAGCCGAAAACTTGAACCTTCGATCCAACCCGCACATTCGTGTTGGTGATCAGTTGGTTCTGACGAAAAACTGCTTCGGAAACGTAGCGGTAAAGATTTTCGCTGGGCGGCGGGCAGGTGGGACTACACGGCGTTCCAGGAAAAGGAGCGTCGGCGTTAATGGTGAGCAATTGGTCGAAGCCACGAGAATTCAAGTAAGTTATGTTTAGGGTCGCAGTCTTCGTAAGTTGGCGTTCCGCGCTGATCGCGGTTTGCAGCGTATAAGGCGCATGCAGGCGAGGGCTGATCTGGTAAATCGTGGGTGTCACGGGGACGGCTGCTCCGGTGCACTCTGTGAAATCGGTAATCATAAGAGATGGGCAGATGGGATTGTCGATCACGAACTGTTTCTGGTTGATGCCATTTAGTCGATCGGCTTGGAGGATTTGGCCTTCCTGAAAGCGGTCATAGAAAATACCGAAGCCGCCGCGCAGTACGACCTTGGGCGGAGCGCTTTTCCCTCCAACGCCCCAGGCAAAACCCAGGCGAGGCGCCCAGTCTGCGTGATCCTGAATCCCGGTCTGAGTTTCGAAGCGCAGGCCATAGCTCAGGGTAATGTTCGGTCGCACCTTCCAGTCATCCTGGTAGTAGAGGCCGGCGTCGAAATTGTCCACAACCAGCGCTGGCGTACCTGCTGTGTAAGTAAGTTGGGTAGCGATCGGCGTGGCAAAGCTTCCGTTGTTCTGAAGCGCCGAAGCGTAGGAGATTGGACACGGCGCTTGCCCCGGCGTAGGCACGCAAGTACTGCCACCAGTGGGACTCAGCAGCGAAGAAAACGTAAATTCACCGTTGAATCCGGAGGTCTGGCTGTTCGCGTCGCGGATGCCGCGTAGCCGTGCTCCGAACTTGACGGTGTGATTGCCGTGAACGATGGAAGTGTAGTTCTGCAGTTCGTAGTGGTCCTGATGATCAAGGATGTTGCCCTGGTTGTTGCCACCGCCATCGAAGGATCCCAGCACGGTGAGAGTTGGCTGCGTGTTCAGCGCAAACTGATTGTCGAGCTCGCGCAAATACTGGAACCGCGTTTCATTCACAATCTTCGCGCCAATGACTTGCGTATCGCTGATTTGCAGTGTGTGCTCGGTGGAGTCGGAGTTATAGCCCTGAGAGGGCAAGTTGAATAAACCGATGCCCTCGTTGTCCTCTGTATCCCGATAGTACTGATAGCGCACGGTCAAAGTGTTGCTCTTGGCGAGCTGGTAGTCGATGCGAGGCGTGATATTGGTTCGATGCCGGGGGAATGGCACAGCCTGGATGAATGGCATCTCTGTGAGAGTGGTTGGATCGAGCGTGACGGCATTGACGGCCTGGAGATCATTGATATTGCGGCGCTGGGCGTCGAAAAAAAATGATGCCTTCTTGTTGATCGGACCGCTGACATTTCCGCTGAACTGAGTTGAATCGTAGCCGGGCTCCGGACCTGCGAAAGGGTTGGGCGAATTGAAAGCAGAATCGTTTCCATCGATCAGAAATTGGCCATGAAATTTATCGCTGCCAGGCTTGGTGAATACCTCAATCCGACCATAGCCAAGCTTGTCATACTCCGAAGAGAACGGATTCGAATTGATGCGAATCTCGCGAATCGATTCCTTAGGCGGAAGCTGGCCGGCAGTAAAACCGTCGATGTAAAGCTGTCCGCCGTTCGGGCCTGCGGAGGGTCCGGCAAGAGCCTGCAAATCCGTGAGCAATTCGTCGGGATCGTCCGGCAGAGCCTCGAGTTCTTTGCCCGAGATAGTGATGGCCCCGGCGTTATTGGCGGGATTGACATCCACGGTGGGCGCGGTGTCGGAAACCTGTATCTTCTGCTGCTCAACCTCAATGGCCATTGCGACGTTGAGGAGCTGCGCCGGACCGGCGCTAATCACCACGTTATCGTTTTCGTAGACGGAGAATCCCTGGGCGATCACATTCAATGTGTATTGTCCGGGAGGCAACGCTTTGAACTCGTACTGGCCTTGTCCGTTGGCTTGCGTTTTGATCGGCGCGGAGCCGGCGGCAGCCGGAGTGAGGACGACGCTCGCGTTCGGGATCGCAGCACCGGAAGGATCACTCACTTGCCCATGCAAATTTCCTGAGGCGGGCTGCGCCGCGGGAGTCTGCGGCACGGCGAGCGGCGCGCAGGCCAGAGACAACGAGACAAGTAATATGAAACAAAAACACTTCTCTAACTTCATCCAAGATTCCATTCACGATTAAGAGTCTTCATCAGGAGTTCGCCACAACGTAGCGTGGTTCGGCGCGGATCACAAACTATGGTCCTCCGGCGTCCGCCGCGGGCGCACCCAAGCTCCAAGGCGTCAGGATCGAAGAACTGCTGGCTTCGGGAGCGGCGCGCAAAATAGGCTCTACCCCACTCAGCAAAGTAATGACTGTTCCGCCGCCCGAGGTTCCCTCTGTCGCAACAATGACCACGGCGTCTCCCTTGTGAAGGTCGGAGAGCGAAATCGCTGGAATCCGGCTCAACACCTGCTGAAAATCCGGTGCGCCACCGGGGCGCCCGCCAGCACCATTTCCACCGGAAGCCATTCCACCGGCGGTTCCCGTTGGGCGCGAATTTTGGTCGCTCGTCGCGGCGGAGCCAGACGCGGCACCGGGCACTGCTCCGGCAGCAGCATTCTTCAGGCGCATTGCAATCCTTTGCGCCATCTCGGGAGGTAGCTGGCGAAGCTGCGAATCGGCTGTGATCTTGATAAGTACCGTTTTCTTCGACAATAGATCGTGAACGTTCAAGGTGGATGAACTTGCATCGACAGAATCGACGGTGCCCGCGATGTTACGAAACGATCCCGAAACAATTTCTTCGGCGGTCAGTTCACTTCCATCGGCGCTACGTTCGCCACGCGCGCGCACTTGATCGCCCGCATGAATCTCGGCGAGCGTGCCGGGCTTAGCGTCATCAAATTTCACGGAGTCTGGCGGATACCGGCGGATCACGGTGCTGCTGGTGGTATGAATCACAACCGGTTTGTTTCTCACGGTGATGGTGATCGTCCCCACTCCCGGATCCACGGCCTTGGCCAGTCCATCCACGCCGCGCTTTTGCCAGTCCTGCCGCTCCTGCTCGTGTCGCGCAGCCAGGTCGGAACTCTTCATCACGACGACGGAGGAGGCGGAAAGCGACAGGTTATCGTCAGAGAGCTTGCCGCCGACCAGTATGCGATCGCCGACCTGAATCGCCTGCAACTCCATCGGCACGGCATTCTTCAGATTTTTCTCGCCGGGGGCGATGCGGACGATGCGGGTTGTCGGCTGCACCGCGACGGTAAGGTCAGGACCAGAGTCGGGTGTGAGCGTGATCGCCGTGCCATTGATGGCTTTGACAGCGCCGATGCGCCGGGTAACAGAACCGGGGGCAGCCGCTTCCTGAGCCGACTCGCCGGACGGAGACGCGTCACAAGTCGACACCAACGGGGCGCTGGCCGCGCTCACGGCGCAGAACACGATCGCCAGAAACCGACTTGTGGTTGGCTTCATACCTTTCATTAATTTACATCGGCACAACCTACAAATCGGGGGATTTACAAAGTTTTACTTCAACATGGTAAGTTTTCACACTGGCGACACAAATGGTTACAGTGGATTAACCAGGCACGTCGGAGGCTTGGAATTATTCCGCGATCAGGAGATTCTCCGCGAATGGCCACTGATCATCTACCCACTGGATGTCGCAGCGGAAGCCAGCGGTGCGAGCCATCTGCCGAACTTCTTCCAAGGAGTACTTATGACTGCTTTCGGTCCAGATGGTTTCGTCTTCGAGGAACTCGACGGCAACATCGGCATCAGGAATACTTACGGTTTGGCGTCGCATCGACCGCAAGTGCATCTCTACGCTGCGACAATCATGATTGATCCTTGCCACGTGCTCGAAGTGAGCGAGATCGAAATCACCGTCCAGTTCGCGATTGATGCGGGCCAGCAGATTCAAGTTAAAGGCAGCGGTAACTCCCAGTTCGTCGTCGTAAGCCGCAATGAGTTGGGCGCTGGATTTCTCCAGATCGGTCCCAAGCAGAAGAGAATCTCCCGGCTGCAAAATGCGGCGGACCTGGTTCAGAAACTTTAGACCGGCCATGCGATCGAAATTGCCGATCGTACTGCCTAAGAACAAGACCAGAAGATGCTGGCCGGGGCGGCGTTGCGCGGCCACTTCCAGCAGTCCATCAAGATATTCGCGCTCGTAGCCGACGATGCTGATGGAATCAATGTCGCTGAGTTCACGCTCGCACATGGCCAGAGCGGCGGGAGAAATCTCGATGGGATAGTAACGGGTGCGCTGGCGCCGACAAAGAGCTTCGAGAATCTGCCGAGTTTTCTTGCCGCTGCCGCTACCGAGCTCAGCCACGGCTACTGGTGTGGCTATACGCTCCACGATATCGCCCGCGTGCCGGCGCAATAGCCGCTCATCGGCTCGCGTCAGGCCATACTCCGGCAGATGGCAGATCACTTCGAATAGCGCAGAACCAACGTCATCGTACAAGTATTTAGATAGCAGTTCCTTTTGGCCGGGCTTGGTGAGACCCGTGCGAACGTCGGCAGCGAATTCGTAGGATAAGTCGGCGGTGATAGCGTGAACGAGCATTTCTGTAGCTCCTTGAGGGATTCAGCGGCTGACGCAGCGAAAGCCGGTATAGATAAACTGGTAGTGCGCCTGAAACCAATTCCGAAAGGTGCGCCGCAACATACATGCAGCGGTACGCGCCGATCCACCTTTCATAACGTAGTGTTTTCCATCGAAGAAGTCGGCGGAATATCCCGGATAGAAGGGGAAAGGTTTGAACCCAGGGAATGGGGCAAATTCCGTGGACGTCCACTCCCAGCCATTGCCGACCATGCCTTGTACGCCGAACGCGCTCTCCCCTGCGGGACAAGCATTCACGGGCATCGGACTCCAGCGCTGAAAATCAAAGTTGCCAAGTTCAGGAGCAGGCGCGTCGTCACCCCACGGGTACCGACGCTCATCGCAATTTGGAGTGGAGTATGCGGCGCGCTGCCACTCGGCTTCGGTGGGCGATGACTTTCCTGCCCAGTTTGAGTAAGCCTTCGCTTCTGCCTGACTCACATAGACGGGCCACTCGAGAGGAAGCGGGACGTCGTTAAACATGGTGCGATACAGCCATTGATCGCCATTGCGCCTCCAAAACGCCGGGTGCGAAATTCCGCGATTCGAAATCCAAGACCAGTCTTCGGCGGCCCAGAAGCGTTTGGTTTCGTAGCCGCCCGCGGTAATGAAGTCCAGATATTGACGATTGGTCACCTTATACCGGTCGATGGAAAATGCGGGAACATCTACGATGCGGGTTTCATACTCGTTGTCCCAGCCGAACGAATTGCCGTCGCGCGCGAGACCTAGTGTCACCGGCCCGGCGGGAATTTCTATGCTGCGATGATCGACCGGAGGAGTAACCGGAGGAGGGGCTTCAGTATGCTGGATTTTTCGATTGAACGGCAATTGATGGAGCATGTAGGCCAGCGTTTCCGCATGCATAAGGCGGTGTTCAATCGCGACATTCAGCAGTGTGCTGACCGAAAACCCATCCTTTTCGGAGAAACCAGGATCCGAAAGCGCGTCGGGAAGTTTCTGATCGAGGAGGGATCTGATTTTTCTAACGTATTCCCGCACCGCCGCGATCGACGGCCACTCTGAAGGATGATCGGTGGGCAATCCGCCCCCGACCGGATCGATGCCAAAAGCAAACAAGCGGTCAAACTCGGGATGGAAGCTCTTCAGTCCGAAAACGCGATCATGGAAAAGGTTCCATTCGAAAGCTTCGAGATGACCGATGTAAAAAATGACGCGATGGCGTTCCGGGATTGGACGCTCATAAAGTGAATCCGGAGTAACGATGGCAAAGAGATCATCGGTTCTCTGACGGGCGCTTGCTAACTGATCGATCAGTTCGTGACGAAGGGCGACGTCGCTGAGACTGGTGGGCATAAGGATCTCCTGATATCTAGTGGCGGAATTCGGTCGGGGTGAACGGGCCCAAAGGCAGTTTGATGATTCTACCCACCTCCCGGACCGAGTACCATAGGGCAATGTCTCTTCCGGTGTTCCATGTAGACGCCTTCACCGCGACCCCCTTCGCAGGCAATCCAGCCGCAGTGTGCCCGCTTGCGAATTGGTTAGATGACGAGTTATTGCTCGCGGTTTCGGCCGAAAATAATCTTTCTGAGACCGCCTATTTCGTGCCCCGGGGGGACTCCTACGAATTGCGCTGGTTTACTCCGCGGTGCGAGGTGAAACTCTGCGGCCATGCGACTCTGGCTTCCGGATTCGTGCTGATGCAGATCCTTGCCCCCGGGCGCGACTCGGTCCGGTTCGAAACGCGTTTCAGCGGAACACTCACAGTTCGCCGAAGCGGCAAGTTGCTCGAAATGGACTTCCCTGCCCTCGCTCCCTGGAAGTGCGCGGGCCCGCCTACAGCCCTAATGAATGGCCTAGGGGAGAATCCTGCCGCAGTGGTGCAAATTGAGGACAACTATTTTGCGGTGTACGAAACTGAGGAAGAAGTGAAGCGCATCCAGCCGGACCTCAGGCTGCTGGAGAAACTTCATCCCTTCGGAGTTGCGATCACGGCTCCAGGTTCCGACTGTGATTTTGTCTCACGCTACTTCGCGCCAAGCTACGGGATTCCGGAAGATCCAGTGACCGGCTCCACGCATTGCTCGCTCGCGCCCTACTGGGCGGAACGGCTGGGCAAAACGTCATTGCATGCACGCCAAGTTTCGGAACGCGGCGGTGAACTGTGGTGCGAAGTGAAAGGGGGTCGAGTGATTCTCAAAGGCAACGCTGTCCTCACCCTGCGGGGCGAGCTGCTTATTTGAATAGTTCATACGGGATCTCTTGAAAGGTTGGCGTTACTGAATCAATCCTTTACTCTGCAGGAATTCGCGGGCAACATCCTTCGCGTCGCGGCGCTGACCATCGAGTGCGTAATTTAATTTCTGCATCTCTTGATCGGAGATCTTGCCCCCCAGCGCAGCAATCGCCTGAGACACTTCCGGATGTTGCTGCAAGATCTGTTGCCTGATTACTGCGACCGCTTCGTACGGCGGGAAATAATGGCGGTCATCTTCGAGGACGGATAGATCGAATGTCAGAATGAGGCCATCGGTGGCGTTTCCTGCGGCGATATCAATCTGGTGGTCTTTTAACGCTGGCGCCAGCAGGCCCAAATCCATGATTCGAGGTGCCGCGGCGAAGCGGAGGCCATAAGCGGCGGCCAGTCCGGCGTATCCGTCGGGGCGCTCCATGAACTCGTAGCCGAATCCAGCGCGCCATTGCGGAGCAAATGCGGCTGCCTGCGACAAAGTCTTCAGTTTCAGGCGGCGCGCATCGTCGCCACGGATTTCCATTGCAAAAGTGTTGTTGAATCCGAAGGGCGGACCGAGCGTGAGGCCGAAGCGCGTTTGATACTCGCTCTTAACTTGTTGGTAAACCTGTTCCTTATCCCCAGCAACTTTCTGCTTGAGGATGGCAGTGAGAGCGGTACCGGTATATTCCGGATAAATGTCGATGCGGCCCGCGAGTATTGCCTGCTGGCAGATGTAAGATCCCGCGAGATAGAAGCGGCGTTCGACTTTCAAGTGCGTACGCGATTCGATCAGCTGGGCCATGAGCTCGCCCAACATCAGAGACTCGGTAAAATTCTTGGATCCAATCACAATGCGATCAGAATGAGATGGCGCACACGAAGACAGAAACGGGGCGAGCAGAATGATGCAGACAGCGGTCGCGCAGCCCGGTCCCCGAAATTGCCGATCCCGTTTCATCGCGGGCGCAAGCGCCTCTCGACCCATCCCAAGCCGAAATCCGCCGACAACGCCAGGATTGCCGCAGGAATCGCTCCGGCCAGGATTAGTTCATTGTTCACCATCGCGAGACCGCGAAAGATGAACTCCCCTAGTCCGCCGGCCCCGATCGCTGCGGCAATGGTGGCGAGTCCAACCGACACGACGACCGCTACCCGGACGCCCGAAAGAATCACGCTCACCGCCAGCGGCAACTCCACCTGAAACAACAACTGGCGATCGGTGAGCCCCATCCCCCGCCCGGCCTCCACGACAAATGGATCCACGCCGCGGATTCCCGTATAAGTGTTGCGAATAATCGGCAGGAGCGCGTAGAGAGAAAGAGCCAGGATTGCGAGGCGATCGGAACGGGCGCCGATCCACGGCACCGGCAGTAAGAAACCGAAGAGGGCAAGACTCGGAATCGTCTGAATGATGTTCGCCGTTCCCAGCACTGGCTTGTTCCACACTGGCCAGTGAGCGCTCAGTATGCCGAGCGGTATGCCGATCAGTACTGCGAACAACGTGGAAATTCCGACCAGCCAAAGGTGTTGCAGTGTGAGTTCCAGAATCTCTTCGTGGTTCTGGAGAAAGTAGTGAACGACATTCATGACGTGCCTCGATTTACTACCGAGTCCAATCCGCCCCCGAAAGCTTTCACATAAGCCGCTGCCAGCGGGTCCGCGGACTGTAAGAATTCCAGCGGGGAAAGAACCGTAACCAGGCAGCCGGCCTCCATGAGCGCGATTCGCGAACCAAGCCTTAGCGCTTCCCGTAGATCGTGCGTGACGAAGACTACCGTTTTCTGCAATCGCTGTTGGAGGGAGAGAAACTCGCGCTGCAATTGGTCACGGGTAAGCGCGTCGAGGGCGCCAAAAGGTTCATCCATCAGAAGGATCGGCGGATCGACGGCGAGAGCCCGCGCCACACCCACCCGCTGCCGCTGTCCGCCGGAGAGTTGGTGGGGATATCGCGAAGCGATCTGCGGATCGAGCCCGACCAGTCGCAACAATTCTTCGATGCGGGAACGAATACGCTCAGACGGCCAGCCTTCGATCCGGGGGACAAGACCGATATTACGTTCCACTTTGAGATGCGGGAACAAACCCACGTCCTGGATCACGTAGCCAATTCCGCGCCGCAGTCGAATCACATCGCTCACCGCCGTAAGAGCCCCGTTCACGCGAATTTCTCCGGCGCTCGGGTTCAAGAGACGATTGACCAACTTCAGCGTAGTGGTCTTTCCCGAACCGCTGCGCCCCAGCAGGATCAGAGTTTCGCCGGGTTGCACTTGCAGATTCAGGTCGTGAAGTAGCGGCCGGCCATTCGGAAGCGTGTAGGCAACGTCGCGAAAGTCAATCACCGGTCCATTGGCAGGAGCACGTTCCATGGTTGATCGTATCGGAAGAATACCGAAGTTGGCTGTTCCCAGCACAGCAATGCGTCCCGGTCTCAGGTTCGCTTCGTGACTGCCGCATCCAGAGTGCTAATAGACGATCGGGCTCCTTGGCACTACGATCCTCTTAGAATAGTGCGGAAACCAGCGTGGGTATGAGTGTGTCCGGATTACGCAGCTTCATTTCCTGCATCATGGTTCTCCTGCTTCCGCTCTCGCTCATGGCTGCGGACACAGGGTCGGCCATATTGCACAGTGAGGGTGGCGTGTGGCTGAACGGTAGCGAGATATCCGGCTCAACAGCTGTCTTTCCGGGCGATTCAGTGGAAACCAAACCGGGATTCGTCGCCAATATCGATGCCGAAGGATCTTCCGTCCTGATTCAACCTGAGTCCATTGTGAAATTCGAGGGTAGTTTCCTGAGCCTCGAGCACGGGAGCGTGTCCGTCGGAACCTCTACGTTGATGGGTGTGCATGTGAACTGTATTAAGGTCGATCCTATTACGACCGAGCGGACGCAATATGATGTCACGAACGTTAATAGTACGGTTCAAGTTGTAGCTCACAAGAATGATGTAAAGATCGAGGAAGGAAGTTCGCTGCGGAAAGCTTCATCGCGAAGCGCCTTGGCACAATCCGCCACCGTTCACGAAGGGGAACAAGCTAAGCGCGACGAAACACAAGCCTGCGGAGCCGGACGTCCTCCTCAGAGTCCCGCAAACGGCCTGAACCAAAAATGGTTGGAGATCGGCGGTGGCGCAGTGGCCGGAGTCGTCGCGCTTTGTCTGCTTCTCTGCACCAGCAAGGGAAAAAGCAGCGTCAGCCCCTCGCAGCCATAGCCAGGAAATATCCCGTTGTTAAATGTCATGGACCACTAGTTCCGCATCCGTTTGGGTCCCGGAATCCTATCTGAAGTCTTAGCAATATTTAGCAATGGGGCGTATACTGTAGGTCTTGACCTCGAAGACACCCTAACAGCACGTTGCGCCTTCGCGATTGAGAACACTCTCTGAAAGGCGACCGACGTGTTCAACTTGAGGATTCCTGGAAATCCCCCTCCCGATTCCTGGACAGCGGTTTCACTGAACGACCATTCACGCAAGCTGGTTTGAGGCCGGGCTATTAGCTCTTCATCGAAAGGTCTGCGTGCCACCGAACGGTGGAAATGCGGGCGAGAAGTCTAAGTGGCGTAGCGCAGGTTTCTAACCTTAACCAGAACGACAGGAGAGAGAAATGTCGGGAATCAATGGTGACAAAGCCAGGTTTAACCGGCGCCGCAGGCAGAAGATCAGCCGCCGCGCAAGCAATCAGAAAATGCTGAGGGCTCTGGCGGAGAAGCACTTGACGCCCCCAGCCGCGACGACCAATCTCAAGGAGAAAGTAGCATGACAACTCCCGTCATCGCACTGCCAGTCTCGATCGGCGAAGGCAGTTCCGTGAAGAAGAAGCGCGTGCTTCTGCTGGACGCGTCGCAGACCAAACGCGATTTGCGGGCCGACGTAATGAGGAAACTTGGCATCGAGGTCGATTGCGCGGCCGACGTCTTGGAGGCGCGATGCTGGTGGCGAGCCGATTTGTACAATCTGGTACTGATTAACGGGATCGGGGAAACAGAAGAGCGGGACAAATTCTGCACCGATATTCGAAGTGCGAATCCGCCGCAGAGAATCGCTTTCTTCGTGGCCGGACCAGAATATCTCGCGCTTGCGCCGCATTCTGACGGCGCACTTGCGGCAGAAGACGCTGACGCTCTTCACAAGGAAATGGTCGCCGCTCTGCTTGCTCAGACCCCGCAACATTCGTCGCAGCGCTGGGGAATCTTGGAAGCTTGCAAACGCATCTCCTCGGTACGATCCGTCAGTGAAGCCCGATCGCGTGCCATCCGGGAGACCCCGCAGCCATCGCGATGGGCCGAAGCCATCGAACACCACTCCACTGCCGAAGAAATTCATTCTCGACCGACTTTTGCAAAAACGATCACAGCAGAAAGAGAAGGACTCGTATGAAGAACCTGTATGTTGGCAATTTGCCCCACAGCACAACCGAGGCGGAACTTCGTGGAGTGTTTGAGGCACACGGCGCAGTCGAAAAAGTGAGCATCGTTACCGATCGGGAAACCGGCCGCGCGCGCGGCTTCGCCTTTGTTGAAATGACAAACCCGGCGGAAGCAGATAAGGCTGTCGCCGCCTTGAATGGCAAAGAGCTAGGTGGACGCGCGTTGAAAATTAACGAAGCGAAACCAAAGACCGATTCGCCCCGCGGCGGTGGAGGCGGAAAGCGTTTCGGGGGTGGAGGCGGCGGAAGTCGCGATGATTATCAGGGGCACGCACGCCAGCCCCGCGAACCGCGCTGGTAGTACGCATGAGCAACTTGCAAGCTGAGGCGGTGCGCTGCCTGATTGTTGAACGAAGTGCTTGCCGTGCTTTGAGCTTGCATACGAACGAAATGCAACGAGCGCCAGCTGCGATTGCAAAAACTTGATAACGGGAGATGGGCAATGCCAGGACGAGGTCGATCAAGCTTCACTAAACGCCAGAAAGAACACACGAGACAACAAAAACAGCGCGACAAAGCGGAGCGCAGGATTCAACGCAAAACCGAGGAACCCCTGGGAACATCGAGCGATTCGAATGAACTGGATTTGAGCGAGTTACAAAGGCACGCCGCCGAGCAGGCAGCTCTCTTCCAAATGGGAGCCGACGACGGCGATATTTCGAGCATCCCCCGCGAACGCAGTCCGGAAAAGACGGAACCGTAGCGCTGTTCTTTAGCCTTTCAAGATTGAGGGCGCGTCCCAAGGACGCGCCCTTTCTCTTTCCCGGACGATCTCACGCTTGAGACTCAGGCAAAAACTTCGCCGGGCATCTTGGTCAGTGTCCGGCTCGCCAGCGTATTTTGTACAGCGCTTTCCCGGCGCTGCGCACTTGACCAGTCCACCTGCTTACGCTCGATGCGCAGTTTCAGCGCGCGCTCGATGTGACGGAGCTCAATCACCTCGCCTCCCGCGACCAGACTGGAGGCCAACCCTTCCGATCCGGCTCGGCCAGTCCGTCCCACCCGATGGATGAAATCCTCGGCCATCTTAGGCAGGTCGTAGTTGATCACGTGCGCCACATCGTCAATGTGCAAGCCGCGCGCGGCAACGTCCGTCGCGACCAGAACCTGATAGCGTCCCTGCTGAAATCCGCTGAGCGCAGCGTTGCGCTGGGATTGCGAACGGTCACCGTGAATCATGGCTGCAGAAAAGCCTTCGCGCACCAGTTCCTTCGCGAGCCGTTCCGTACCTCGCTTCGTGCGGGCAAAGATGAGCGTTTGACCCTTCTCGGAGTAGAGTAACTGTCGCAGAACATCTGGTTTCTCGGCGGGGCGTACTTCGTATGCTTGCAATCGAACACTCTCCACTGGCTTCAGAACGGATCCGATCGCCACGCGTACAGGATTCCGCATCGCGTCGTTTACCAGGCCGGCAACCGATTGCTCCAGAGTGGCTGAAAAGCACAGGGTCTGCCGTTGCTGTGGCAATACTGCGAGGATGCGGCGAATCGCGGGCAGGAATCCCATGTCGAGCATGCGATCGGCTTCATCGAGCACGAGGATTTTGATCTCGCGCAAGTCGATCAGCCTGCGGCTGATGAAGTCCTGCAAGCGGCCCGGGGTGGCAATCACCAAAGCGGACCCGCTCCGTACCGATTGAATCTGCGATTTTTCAGAGACACCGCCGATGACCAGTGCGGCTTTCGAAAGCTGCTTGCCCCGCAGTTTTTCGTATTCTTCGTTGACTTGAATCGCCAACTCGCGCGTGGGGAGCAGAACCAGCACGCGCACTTTTTGAGACGGCTCGCGCTGCAACATTTCGATCACCGGGATCAAAAATGCCAGCGTCTTGCCAGTACCGGTCTGGGCTGTCGCCAATACATCTTGGCCTTCAAGAGCGCAAGGAATTGCCTGCTCTTGAATTGGCGTGGGGGCAATAAATTGAGCTGTCGCCAGCCTCTGCTGCAAAGCAGAAGTTAGCGGTAGTTCTGTAAAACTTGTCATTCGTAATTTTCTTTCTGGAGAGGCTTGATCAAACTCTGAATACACGTATCGTGAGTTCCCATGCCGCTCTTGGTTTTTGATTTGACGCTGAATAAACGGCGGGCAGGAAAAGCGGAGATGAATCTTGATCCAACAGGATCACCGCGTCACGAGCAAACCGTGGCAGTAGCGTTGAAGCTATTATAGCATGGCTTAACTATTCCGATAATAGTTACGAAAGATGCAACTTGGAAGCACTCGGTAATAACCATCATGAGCTGCTGTTTTGCGGCAGTCCTATCTTCTCTCGAATTTCCGCCACAATCTGCTGGGGTGATCTGTCAACATCGACCACCACTGCACATTTCGGATCTTCCAGCGTCTCCAGTTGACTCGCGAGCATTTTCTCCGCCATAAAATGTCCGTGCCGCTCCCGCAAGCGCTCGTGAAGCAACTCTGGGGTCGCCCTCAGATAGACCAGATTCACTTCCGGCGTGACCCTTAATTCCTC